>JASFFM010000010.1:0-28736 GCA_050124295.1 Desulfobacterales bacterium
CATCGTCACCCCCCGCTGGCGGTGGGGGGTATGGCCCTGAAAGGTAAAATTGATTTCACGGATGCCAAAGCGTTCCGCATTGCGGCCGAACTCGGCTTCCGCACCTTCATGCCCGCCGCTGTAAAACCGCATTCGTGGGCGATGGGATGTCATCCGAATGTCCTCGTTTCAGGCTTGGGCGGTCGGGCTTTGCCCCCGACGTTGGGCAAACCGCACGATACGGTTTTCATGCCAGAAAAGTCCCCGCAGATGGTGGGGCAGGAACCCGCAATGGCCGCCGGAACGGGGTGTTTCCAGAAACAGCATGCCGTTTCGGCGGGCGGCGCCGTAGGGAAAACAGGCTTGGTCCAGAAAGGGATCGTTTTGAGCATTGATCAGCAGCGTGGGCACCCGAATACCGTCCAGAAACCCCCGGGCACTGCAGCGCCGCCAGTAATCTTCGGCGTTGCGGAAGCCGTGAATGGGGGCCGTATACAGATCATCGAAGGCCTTGAGAGAACGGACGGACGTGAGCTGCGCCGCATCGATGTGTCCGGGAAAGCGGCGTGCTTTGCGGCGTGTCTTGCGAATCAAGGTACGCAGAAAACGCCAATTATAAACCTGATTGATGGCCCGGTCGAGCTGCCGGGCGCTGGCCGCGAGGTCGCAGGGCACCGATACCGTGGCCGCCCAGTGGCGGTCCGGATCCAGGCTCCGGCCGCGTTCGCCGAGGTATTTCAAGACCAGATTGCCGCCCAGGCTGAAGCCCACCAATCCGAGGCTGCGGTAGTTGTTATACCGGATAATGTGGCTGTGAACGACGGCCAGATCGTCCGTGGCACCGCTGTGGTAGGCACGCAGCTGCCGGTTGATTTCTCCGCTGCAGCCCCGGTAGTTGTAGGCTAGGGCATCCCACCCGGCCCGGTTCAAGGCCCGCACCATCCCCAGCATGTAAGGGGCCCGGGAACTGCCCTCCAAACCGTGGCACAGCAGCGCCAGGTGGTGGCCGCCACAGCGAGACCAGTCCAGATCGATAAAATCGTCATCGGGGGTCGCGATCCGTTCCCGGTGATAAACCACACCATTTGCGCGCCGCAGCAGGGAGGGCAGAATGGTCTGCAGATGGCCGTTGGCCATCAGCGGGGGCGGACGATAGGTCGAGTTTTGAATAATCGGCATGGCATTTCCCTCGCATGGGTCTATCTTGTGTACGTCGGCCGAGCCGGGCGGTCAAGATGGGTGGGATCCAAGCAAAGCGTTGCCAAAGCGCTTGGCACCCTCGCAAAAAAAATAATATATTAAGGCCATGTGGTTGCGTCCGTTTGCGGAATTGGCGATCTATGCGCCGTGCTGCGTGCTGACGCTGGTCCGAGGCTTTTCAAAACGTTGCGCACCAAACACGGGTTGCCAAGAAAGCACCCATCGGATTCATCCCGCCTGGAGGGCACCCTCCCGACGCCGCCTTGTTGCCGGTCCGCCGGGTGGCCGCCTTCAAAGGGCGGGCGCCAAGGTGGTCCTTATGGTACCGCATCCCTTGTCGATTGTAGCCACCGGCCCCGGATGGTTGGTGGTCGATAAACCGATCGGCCTCAGCGTGCACAATGATCCCGGAAGGGATTTGTGCTCCGGTGTGCAGGCGCTGTTGTCCTGGGACCCTTCGCTGGCGCACCGGACCGGGTTTAGGCCCGGCGATGGGGCCCATGCCCCCCACCGCCTGGACCGTGATACCAGCGGCCTGGTCCTGGTCTGTTGCACGGCCCCGGCCTTGCAGTTCTACGGCCGTGCTTTTCGGGAGAGACAAATTCGCAAAAGCTACCTGGCCATTGTACACGGACGGTTGATGGCACCCGGCGGCCGGGGTACCTGGTCTTTCCCCCTGGCGCGATCGGGTGGCGGCCGCGCCACGCCGGCCGGCCGGGGCAAACGCTTGGCCAGCCGCACGGCGTTTCAGGTGATGGGCCACAGCCGCCACTATACCCTGATTGTCTGCGCACCCCTGACCGGGCGCCAACATCAGATCCGCCGCCATGCCAAGCTGGCAGGCCACCCGGTGGTCGGGGATCGGCGTTACGGCTCCCCGCGGTCGCTGCGTTTTCTGGAGACCTCGGAAAGCTTCGTCCGCCTTGGGCTGCATGCCCACGGCCTCGAATTGCCCCCGCCTACGGGCGACGAACGCCGGCGCATCATCTCCGGCGGGCTGCCTGTGGAATTCATTCGGCTGCTGGTGGCGGATTCGGATATCACCGCCGTTGCCTGGGAGGGGATGCTGAAGCCCCTGGCCGACCCCTCGGCATGGCCCCCCCATTCGGCCTGAGGCGGTCGTTATTTCATTTGACAAGGATTTTGGTTTCATCATACCTTCCCTTTGTTTCGGGGGCAGCAGCCCTACCGGAACCGCTTCCCAACCACCAGCTGAAATCCGGGTTATGAATCAGCTATTTCGTGAATGGATCAACCGCTATTTCTCGAATCCCCAGGTCCTGATCCTGTGGTTTCTCCTCATCCTGGGGTTTGTCCTGATTGTCTTCCTGGGGCAGATGCTGGCACCGGTTCTGGCCGCGGTCATCATCGCCTATCTGCTGGAGGGCCTTGTCCACCTGCTGGAAAAGCATAAGGTTCCGCGGTTTGCGGCCGTAATGATCGTCTTTTTATTTTTCATGGTGAGCTTCCTGGCCCTGCTCATCATCCTGCTGCCACTCGTCTCCAGCCAGGTAGGACAGCTGCTTCAGCAATTGCCGGCCATGTTCACCAAAGGTCAAAGTCTGCTGATTCAACTTCCCGAAAGGTATCCAGGGTTTATAACCACCGATCAGATCCGTCAGATCACCGCCGCCCTCAGCAACCAGATCACCGGCCTGGCCCAGCAGATCCTGTCTTTTTCTCTCGCTTCGGTGCGGGGGTTAATCATGGGCATTATCTATCTAATCCTGGTTCCCTTGATGATATTTTTCTTTTTGAAGGACAAGCGTCTGATCATGGATTGGGTCAAGAGCTTTCTGCCGGACAACCGGGGTATGGCCCAGGCGGTCTGGCACGAGGTCAACCAACAATTCGCCAACTATGTGCGCGGCAAGATCATGGAGATCATCATCGTCGGGGTGACGGCTTATATTGTGTTTTCCTTCATGGGTTTGGATTTTGCCATGCTCCTGGCGCTCCTGACCGGTCTTTCGGTGTTGGTGCCCTATATCGGTGTGACCGTGATTTTTTTCCCGGTGGCCATGATCGCCTTTTTTCAGTGGGGGCCTACGGCGCCCACCGTCTGGGTGATGCTGGCCTATGGGATCATCCAGATCTTCGACGGCAACCTGCTGGCGCCCCTGCTGCTCTCGCGGGTTGTCAACCTGCACCCGGTGGCGATTATCGTGGCCGTTCTGGTTTTCGGGGGCTTCTATGGCATTGTCGGTCTCCTGTTTGCCATCCCCCTGGCCACGCTGTGCCAGGCCGTGATCAAGGTTTGGGTGGGGAGCCTAAAAAAAGAGGTTCTCAACGTGGAACCCGCCCCACCCCAAGCGGGGGCCTAAGGCCCTGCCGTCCGGGGAATGTCTTTCGCCGTCTTTCTTCTGCGATCCGTTCCGGGAATCGTTTCATCGTGCCACGGCCTGCTAGGGAGGGATTCGTGCGTGGTGGGATCGAAGGTTCGTTTTCGAATTGCAAAAATAAACAGATGCGCTATGTTACGCGCCACCCCGACGTCGATGATACGCAGCAGCCCTCCTGGGGCCGACGATTGATATAAGGATCTAGTGGTTATGACAGCCAACAGCTATACGGCCGAATCCATCGAAGTTTTAAGCGGGCTTGAACCGGTCAAGCGGCGACCCGGCATGTACACCGATACCCTGCGGCCCAACCACCTGGGTCAGGAAGCAATCGATAACAGTGTGGACGAGGCCATTGCCGGTTTCGCCAACCGGCTCGAGGTCACCCTGCACGAGGACGACTCCCTGGAAGTCGCCGACAACGGGCGCGGCATGCCGGTGGACATCCACCCCGAGGAAAAAATCACCGGCGCGGAGGTGATCATGACGCGCCTGCATGCCGGCGCCAAGTTTTCCAATAAAAGTTACCTGTTCTCGGGTGGTCTGCACGGCGTTGGCGTGTCGGTGGTCAACGCCCTCTCCAGGCGCCTTGAGTTGGATATCAAACGGGAAAGCAAGCACTTCCGGATGGAATTCGCGCACGGCGAGAAAACCAGTGAACTTGAAGTCGTCGGCAATGTGGGGATTCGCAATACCGGCACGCGGTTGCGGTTCTGGCCGGATCCGCAGTATTTCGATACGCCGCGGTTTTCGGTCAAGCGCCTCAAGCACACCCTGCGCGCCAAAGCCGTTCTGTGCCCGGGCCTGCAGGTGCGCTTTGTTAACAAAAACAACCAGGAAACGGAAACCTGGCTGTTCCGGGACGGGCTGCGGGATTATCTCAACGACAGCCTGGCGGATGTCGAACGGCTGCCCGAAGAGCCCTTCATGGGCCATTTCAAGGGCGAGGCGGAAACCGTGGACTGGGCTATGGTCTGGCTGCCGGAAGGCGGTGAAGCGGTGGCCGAAAGCTATGTCAACCTGATTCCCACCCCCCTGGGCGGCACCCATGTCAACGGGTTTCGCAGTGGCCTGCTGGCCTCACTGCGCGAATTCTGCGAGTTTCGCAAATGTTTGCCCCGGGGGGTCAAACTGGCCCCCGAAGATGTCTGGGACCGTTTGAGCTATGTGCTTTCGGTCAAGATGCAGGATCCCCAGTTTTCCGGCCAGACCAAGGAGCGACTAGGCTCCCGGCATTGTGCCGGATTCGTTTCCGGAACGGTCAAGGACGCCTTCAGCCTGTGGTTGAACAACCACACCGAGGAAGGCCAGCGAATTGCCGATCTGGCCATCGCCAATGCCCAGCGGCGATTGAAGGCCAGCAAGACCGTGGCCCGCAAAAAGATCACCAGCGGCCCCGCGCTGCCGGGCAAGCTGGCCGATTGTGTCAGCCAGGATTCGTTGCGTGGGGAACTCTTTCTGGTGGAGGGCGATTCCGCCGGGGGGTCGGCCAAACAGGCGCGCGACCGCCAGTTCCAGGCGGTCATGCCCCTGCGGGGAAAAATTCTCAACACCTGGGAAGTGGATCCCGCCGTGGTCCTCAGCTCCAAGGAAATCCACGATATCTCCGTGGCCATCGGGGTGGATCCGGGGGGCGACGATATTTCCGGCCTGCGCTACGGCAAGATCTGTGTCCTGGCCGATGCCGACTCGGACGGTCTGCACATCGCCACCCTGCTGTGTGCCTTGTTCTTAAAGCATTTTCGACCCCTGGTGGAGGCGGGGCACATTTTCATGGCCATGCCGCCGCTCTACCGCATCGATGCCGGCAAGGAGGTCCATTACGCGCTGGACGATGACGAGAAAGAGGGGATCCTAAAACGTTTGGCGAGTCGCCAAAAGACCGTCCGGACCAACGTCGTGCGCTTTAAGGGCTTGGGCGAAATGAATCCCCTGCAGTTGCGTGAAACCACCATGGCGCCGGATACCCGCCGTTTGGTGCAACTGCAGGCCGGCAATGACGACGAACAGGTGATGGATATGCTCCTGGCCAAGAAGCGTGCCAAAGACCGCCGCAGCTGGCTGGAAAACGGTCATCTGCCAAGCTGATCACGCCCCGCGCCGCGGGCGCAGATCCCCAAACGAGGATTGAACCATGAGTGCCACCCTTATCAACGACAGCTCGGAACAGCTGCCGCTGTCGGAATTCACCGCCAAGGCCTACCGCGATTACGCCATGTACGTGATCCTGGACCGGGCCCTGCCGCATATCGGCGACGGACTCAAACCGGTGCAGCGCCGCATCATCTATGCCATGTCCGAACTGGGGCTCAAGGCCACGGGCAGATTCAAGAAATCGGCCCGTACGGTGGGTGACGTGCTGGGCAAATTCCATCCCCATGGGGACAGCGCCTGCTACGAGGCCATGGTCTTGATGGCGCAACCATTCTCCTACCGCTATCCGCTGGTCGACGGGCAGGGCAACTGGGGAGCGCCCGACGATCCCAAATCCTTCGCGGCCATGCGTTATACCGAAGCCAAGCTGGCGGTGGTGGCGGAAATGCTGCTGGCTGAAATCGGGCAGGGCACGGTGGACTGGGTCCCGAACTTCGACGGCACCCTGGAGGAGCCGGCCGTGCTGCCCGCCCGTCTGCCCCATGTGCTGATGAACGGTACCACCGGTATCGCCGTGGGCATGGCCACCGATATTCCGCCGCACAATATCAACGAGCTGGCCCGGGCCTGTATCCATCTCCTGCAGCATCCCAAGGCGACTTTAGAAGCGCTGATGGAGCACCTGCCCGGCCCCGATTTTCCCACCGCCGCTGAAATCATCACCCCGGCGGAAGACATTCGACAGATTTACGAAACCGGCACCGGCAGCCTGCGCATGCGGGCCAAACATGAATTTGAAAACGGCGATATCGTTATCACGGCCCTCCCCCACCAGGTGTCCGGGGCCAAGGTACTGGAGCAGATTGCGGTCCAGATGCAGGCCAAAAAACTGCCCATGGTCGCCGATTTGCGGGATGAATCCGACCATGAAGACCCCACGCGCCTGGTCATCGTGCCGCGCTCCAACCGCGTGGACCGGGAAGTCCTGCTGGCCCACCTCTACGCCACCACCGAGCTCGAACGCACCTACCGCGTGAATCTGAACGTCATCGGATTGAACGGACGCCCCCAGGTGAAAAACCTCAAGATCCTGCTCAAGGAATGGCTTGAATTCCGGCAGGAAACGGTGCGGCGCCGGCTGCAGCATCGTCTGGAGAAGATCACCCGGCGGCTGCACATCCTGGAAGGCCTGTTGATCGCCTATCTCAATATCGATGAGGTCATCCGCATCATCCGGACGGAAGACAAACCGCGACCGGTGCTGCAGCAACGGTTCAAGCTCAGCGAGGATCAGGCCGAGGCCATTTTGGAAATCAAGCTGCGCCATCTGGCCAAACTGGAGGAAATCAAGATCCGGGGGGAGCAGGCGGAACTGGCCGCCGAGCGCAAAAAACTGGAAACCATCCTGGGCTCCCGGGCGCGCCTGCGCACGTTGGTAAAAAAAGAGATCCAGGCCGACGCCAAAAAATACGGCGACCCGCGGCGTTCGCCCATCGTGCGGCGGGGTGCGGCCCAGGCCATCACCCAGGAGGACATGCTGCCGGCGGAAAACGTCACCATTATCCTCTCCCGGAGTGGTTGGATCCGTTCGGCCAAGGGGCACGAGATCGATCCCGGCAGCCTGAGTTACAAGGCCGGTGATCGGTATCTGGCCTGCGCGCGCGGGCGCAGTAACCAATTGGCCGTCTTTCTGGACTCCACGGGTCGCAGCTACGCCTTGCCGGCCCACCAGCTACCCTCCGCGCGCGGCTACGGCGAGCCTCTCACCGGCCGACTGGCCATCGAGACCGGCCAGCGGTTTATCAGCGTTTTAATAAACGACGACCCGGCGCCCTATCTCCTGGCCAGCGACGCCGGCTACGGCTTCGTGGTTCGGCTGGCGGACATGATCACCCGCAATCGCAACGGCAAGGCCCTGCTGAACCTGCCGCCCGGGGCCGCACCCCTGGTGCCGATACCGGTGCAGGATGGGAAAACGGAGAACGTGGTGGCCGTCACCAACGAAGGTCGCATGCTGATCTTCCCCTTGCAGGATCTCCCCGAACTGGCCCGCGGCAAGGGGAATAAAATCATCCAGATTCCCAAAGACCGCGCCCGCAGCCGTGAGGAATACCTGGCAATCCTGTTTCTGCTGCCCGCTGGCAGCGACCTGGTGGTCTACGCCGGCAAGCGCCATCTGACCCTCAAAGGGGCCAGCCTGGAAAATTTTGTCGGCTTGCGGGGCCGGCGCGGACGCAAACTGCCGCGCGGCTTTCGCAACGTCGACCGCCTGGAAGCAGATCCTCCGGCAGGTTCCGAAGGTGGCCCACCCTAGCCCGAAGATGGCATGACAATAGGGATGCCCACTGGCTGGATGCATGGGTTCCCTGTCATAACCGAAGGTTGCCGCCAATGTGTCCGGTCACCCGTGGTGACCCGCGCATTGCCGAACGCAGCGCATACCATCTCTTCCCGGCGGGCAAGCCTGAGGCCTCCCCCTTGGCGGCCTTAGCAGGCGCTTGCGGTCGCATGCCTACCGCGGCGCGCCGGAAGGCCTTGTAGGGGAGGCCTCAAACGGGTGAAATATCCAGGTTAGCGATGGGTCAGGTTGGACCCCTTGCGGATAAGCCCCAAGGCTGCAAACCAGCCCAAAATCTTCCGGGCGGTGCCACTTATCATCCGCTCAGCAGGCGGCGGTTTACGGTTCGGGCTTTGCTTTCCACAAAGCCGCCAAAGCTGCGCCCACGGCCGTGAGCACGATTGGCAGGTGCAGGTCGGGAATGGGCACCTCGCCCGCCCTGGGCAGCACCAGCAAGTTGTTGACAGGAAAGCTGAAGAGGGTTTTTGCGCCCATTTCGCGAATGCAATCTTCCTGAGTGATGACCACCAATCGCGGTACTCGGCTGCCCAGCAGGGATAGTTCATCGAGCATCATCGGCAGGGCGCGTTTTGCCGTCATGTCCAGGATGACCAGGTTGTCGTGGCGGGTGTCGTATTCTGGTCGCAGGACCGGCAGGTACCACCGTTGGCCGGCATAAAACGGCACCTGCGGCCGCCACAGAGGCGCCCTGGGTGGCTGGGCCAGAAACGCATCGAGATTGCGGCCGTCTAAGAACTGCGTCTCCCACTGCGCAACAGTGGATGCCCCATAGCGTTCGACCATGGCGTTGCGCTTCAGCAGCGGAATGTACTTTGACGCCGCGTTGCCGTCGATCGTCACAATCGGCCCGTGAGCGGCATGTCCCGGCATGTGATGGACCATCATGACGTGTCCGGCGGCATCGAAGTATTCTTCCCACATCCGTCCGGAGCTGTAGAAAGGGCTGATGAAAAAGGCTGTTTGGTAGCGGTTGTTGGCCGCCACGACGTGACGCAGGGCGTCCAGCAAGGCGTCATCATCCAACACAGCGGTGATGGCATGGGCGGCCGCGGCGATATGTTGTTGGACGATGCGCGCTTTTTGGGGGGTTTGCTGAAACCAGGCCTGGGCCAAAAGCAGGTGCAACCCAGCGTACAGCCAGGCCGGCGGGCATCGGTCCCGGGCGCCGCTCAAAACGAAGCGACCGGCGGGGGCCCCTTCCGAAGTCAGCCAAGACGGCGGCTTCGGTCCGAACCAGGCGATCTTCGCTCCCTCAACGGCCGGCCGGCGAGGGGCTTGGCGCATGCCCTTGGTTTGGCTCGCCACCACCAACACAAGTTTATCTTCCGCCGCCTGGCGGGGCCAGCCGCCCACCGGTATGGTGCGCATCGGCAAATTGATCAACCGTCGCCAGATAGCGGTGATATCCTTTACGACAGCGCTGGCGGCCGGGTCTCCCGGCACGAGAACAACGCCGCTGACCTCGGAGCGGGGACCGAAGAGCAGCCGACCCAGTTCCCGCAAACGATCCGCTTGATCAATCCCCAGAGCGACCAGCGGTTGATCCTGTCTCAAGCAATCGCACAATTGGTGCAGTTCACGGAAGGTATCTATGGCCCGGGGGGATCCGAGCGCCTTCTCCCAAGAATAAGCCTCGCTTTGGGTCTTCTCCCGCGAAAGGGCGCCGGCCACCGGCGTGCTGGCGGCCAATTGCTTCAGTTCGGCCGCTTGCGAGCGACGGTTTTTGGGGCGGGACCGCGTGACGGTGGAAGATTTGGTGCGGTTGCGGGGCGCCACACCGCTGCCGTGGCCGCAGGCCAGGCCGACATCAAGGGCCAGGCGATAATAAAAGACCAAGTCGATATACGGCTGACTGCGGTCGTTTTCCCATGGCATCACCAGGCAGCGACCGCCGCAAAGTTTATCGATGCGTTCCTGGTGTCGGTTTGGGCAGGTGACAACGGCAAAATCAATATCGGCTTCGGCCAGCCTTTGCATGACGGCAACGGCGGGATCAATGTGGGCCCGCTGGGTGGCGTGAACGACGACCAATCGCCCCGGGGACCACTGACCGGGATCGATTCGCATGATGTCCTCAAAGGCATACCACCGGCCAACCCCGTACCAGGCCGCCTCTTCGAGTTTGAGAACGATTTCCCGCCCCATGCCGGCGGCCGATGCGTCGCTCACGGCCACCAAAGCGCTGGCTTGGGCGGCGGTTTTGGCCACCTGCCGGGAAAACGCCTCGGCGTCGGTGTTGGCATTGAGTTTTTCGATTCGATCGGCCAGTCCCCGGAGTCGGTTGAAGACCGTCTCGAGATCCACCGGCAGGCCTTTTTCCGTGCCGATCCAGACCCCCAGCAGATGGAGACACAAGAGCATGCAGAGCGTGCTCTTGATCCCGGCGATGGTGACTTCTTCTCCGCTGTAGATGGGCATTACACCGGCCGATTTGGCACAGACCAGAGCCATGTCAGCGAAGCATTTTTCGGTGATACCCACAATGAGGGCGCGGTCATTGAGCAGTTCCTGGGCTAAATGAACCATTTCGGCCGTGGTGGAGGACCAGCTCAGCAAAACGACCAAGTCCTGCTGGGGAAGGATGCGGCGCTTGGGATCCTCGATGTCGCCGGGCCGTAAGGCCTCGACGACAACGTCCGGCAATTCATCGGCAAACAGATCTTGGGCAATGGTGGCCATGTGAAATGCGCTGCCGGTTCCCACCAGGATCAATCGCTTGAGCCCGTCCAGATGTCGACCGAAACGGCGGCGCAGGCGACGGGTTTTCAAGTCGATAACCGGTCCCTCTTCAGGAACATCGGGGCTATAGACATTGAGGATGTACCGGTACCGTTCCGGGATCTCACGCAGGTGGGTTTCGTGAAAAGAGCGGTCCCCGTCTTTGCGAACGGTCACCGGATCGAGGCAGGTTTCAAATGGCTCTACATCCGGGAGGGGGTGGCCGTCGAAATCGCCGATGGTCACTGTTCGGTGGACATTCCCCTTTTCCAGGCCGGTCTCGATGAGGGCAAAAATTTCTTCGCCGTCGAGAGGATGGACTTCAACCGCAAAAGGTGCCAGCAATGCTTCGCGATCTTTGGCAAAGGCGCTTTTGTCGGTGCGCAACGATTCAGGGTCCGCCCCTTCCGCTATCGCTTGGGCCTCTGTCGCTTGCCAACCCTTTTTCAAGGCCTCTAGCGCCCGGATGGTCTTTTCGACCAGTATTTGGGGGAAAAGACCCAAAGCGGCGTTGATATCGGAAACCACCATGAAATCATCGTTTTCCAGACGGCGCACAATAAAAACCGGTCGGTTGTGGCTGGCAACGTAGAGACGCCGGGGTGATACCAGGCTGATGGCGACGACGGCAATCTGGCCTCCGTTCTGGATGATATGCCGTGCTGCAGCGATAAAGGCTTGCTGATCCAGGTCGGCGGAAGTGCTATTGCGCACGCGATGATAGACACTAAAATCGATGGCCTGGCTGCCGATGGCGATATCGGTCATATTTTTTTCCACCTGCTTCCGAATGAGGTTGCTGCGTTGCTGCTCGGATTTTAACTGGTGATAATAATGGTTCCACAGCAGGGCTGCATATTCGGCGGAATTCGCGGTGCGCAGGCGATAATCGCCAACGGTTTCCAGAAAGGACTGCAGCCGGGCCTCCACGCGGCTGTCGAACTGACCATTCAGGGCAAGCGCCCGGTGGCGGTCGGCGTCCATGAAGGGATGGGCATTTTCGACCGTCACGGCTGACTGCATGGCCCAGCGACCGTGGGCGATGATAGGGGTTACCAGATACCGCAGCAGGATAGGATCGGTTTGGCCGGGCAATATCGATGCGTCGGTCATCAATGCTTGGCGTTCGATATCGGTGACGACAGCCGGGAAGAAAACTTCCCGCTGCAGATAGGCGAGGGCCGCGGCTCCCGCCCAGCCGTAGACATTGAGTGCTTTCTCGACCGCGTACAGACTGCGCCAGTCTACCCGCTGGGGTCGTTGGGAGGGCAGCCACATCGTATCCAGTATATGGTCGAGGGATTCGATCAAGTTTGATACCAAGCCCATACGGCTCAGCAGCGCGGCATCGAGCAAGCGAAACAGGCAGCAGACGCCGTCCCGGCTGTAGTCGGCGGGAACCCGGATCACGGTATCGACCAGACATTGCCAGAGTTCCTTGCGGGCGTTGGGGGGTTTGGGCAACCGTCGCGTCGTGCGGCGGCGCAACCGTTTGATCCGGGCGCCCGCGCGCGTCGCTTCGAACAGCTCATCAAAGGCGGCTAATATATCGGTTTCGGAAGCATGGACATCCTCGTTTTGACGACGGCGGGCGATGGTTTCGGAGAGTGCCGAGCGGATCAACGTCTGGATGACCAGGGGCGACAGGTCAAAAGTGGTCGTCAGGGATTGGATAAGGGCCGAAAGTCCTTTGCGGGACCGGATGCGAAATTCTTTCCGAAAGCAGGCTTCACCGGCACTGCCCGGAAGCAAGCGGGAGGGATGTTTGGTTTCCAAATTGACCAGGGCATCGAAATCCAGTGGCCTCTGCCGACGCTGATCGGAAGGCCGTTGGAACCCTTCGAGGTCCAGCAGGCATTGCTGCCGGCTTTGGGCATCGTGCTCTCTCGCTACGGGCGCTAAACATTGATATAGAAACGTTTCGGGACAGGGATAGACGGTTTCGCTTTGGAGCCCCGCGAGCAGTTGGACGACAGAGCCCAGCGACTTGCGCAGCCGGATCGGTTCACGGTCGTCCCCGAAAAGGCCGATGCCCGTACTGTCCGGTGCCCGGTAGATGATGGCCGACATACCGGTCAATATCCTGGTCAGATGATTGCCGGCGCCGCCAAAATAGGCCACGATGCCGCACATGATCCCCTCGTTGTGGGGTTATCGAATCGTTTGACAGAGCCGAATCAAGGCCCGGGCGTCAGGATGGTCGTCCAGCGCCCAGATCATGGATATCAAATCATTACACCGATGGCGTCCCAGCACAGGACGCACCAGCCACTGAAACTTGGCTTCCAATTCCTCGTCCGAGGGCAGGGTATCGGGAGGTTCCCACAAGGCTTCGATGCGGCCGGAACGAAAAGTTTCGCCCGTCACGGTTTCCACGACCACTTCGGCGGGGGCCTTGGCGGGAAATTCGGCCTCGAATTCGGGGGCCACTTCGGTGGAAACGCGGTCGAGCAGGGACAGTAATTCAGGTGCATGCAGGCGCGGCGGCAGCACCTGGTCGGGCCCCACCTCCCCGTCCAGCAGGGCGGCGGCCACCGGGAAGGCCAGACTGTACTGGGCCTCTTCGGTGTCGCGGGGATGGCCGTTGGGCAGGCGCGTGGCCGCCTGGAAGGTGCGCACGCGGATGCGTTGGATCCGATCCGGCGTCAACTGATTTTCCCGGACGATCTTCAAGGCGCCGGCCACGGCCGGCTGTCCCCAGCGGCAGGTGGCGTAAGGCTTGAAATAAAGGTTTAGTATTTCCCAGTCGCTTCCCAGACTGTGGACCAGCGCCGCATCCGGGGCGTCGTCGAACAGCGGGCCAATACCGGTGAACCCGTCCCGGGCCAGGCGGGCCGACAATACCGCCACCATGCAGCCCCAGCCGATGCTGTCCTTGCCCATGGAGGGCGTATCGATGCCCTTCATCATGGGGGCGATGGGTGCATGGTACTCGGCGGCCCCCATGGCATGAAAGATCTTTTGTGCACTGAACCCCAGCAACCGGCCGGCGGCGGCGGCCCCGGCGATGGCCCCCCAGCTGCCCGAAGAATGGTAGACGTCGTAAGTGGCGTGACGAATGATGCCGGCACGGATGCCCAGTTCGTAGGCGATCAGCAGGGCGGTCAGAAATTCACGGCCGCTGCCGCCGCCGGCCAATTCAACGCCCGCCAGGACCGGCGGCAGGGCGCAAGCGCCGGGATGTCCCTTGATGTTGCGGTAGCCGTCGTCGATATCCAGGGCGTTGCCGAAAAAGCCGTTGGCCAGGGCCGCCCCGGCAGCCGACACGCGTTCGCCGGACACCAAGATGGTGGCCTGGTTGCCGCCGAACTGTTCCCGGGCCGTCTGGCGCATGATGTGGGCGACCGGGGTCTGCGAGCCGGCGATCAGCGCCCCCAGGGTGTCCAGCAGACAGCGCTTGGCCTGATGCTGTACCTCGGCCGGCAGGTTTTCCCAACGGGAGTTCAGTGTGAAATCGATGGCATGGTCCGTTAAGTAAGGCATCCGGGAAACCCTTTTGCTTTTCCCCCTAAAATTTCATCCAACCCTTTGAGGACGATGCACCTCCATGTTGCCCGTTAAGACGTTAGAACGTATCTCTAAATTAAGATTAGGGTTCCTGGCAAAGCGTGAGCCGGCGAAAAAGCGGAGCATACATGAAGTATGTGAGCATTTTGAGTCGGCTCACAACGCCGCTAGGGGCGCTTAGATTATGTTTGAGATAAGTTATCGTCTTGATCTAAACCCGCCACCTCTGGCGGAGAAAGGGAAAAGGTTCTTCCGATCCGAGAAATTATTTCATTCGTTAGGTTGGTTCATTTTCTTTCACGGGAAAAAAAAACGAACCAAAAGAAACCGCCCGTGTCCCGCGTCTCCTGCGCGCCAACATATCGAACGGGTCTCGCAGAAACGCGCTTCGCTCACACAAGTCTGCGAGCCTTGTCCGTTCGATAGGCTGGTGCTCGGCGCGGGACAAAGGGTAAAAACCTGACCTTCCAACTGCTTGATACGCTCCTCCTCCGGGGGCTACCTGAGGACTCTCGCTATCGTGGATAGGGCTTACTAATCCGCGCGGGCGAACCGCTCGTCATGCTGGATGAGCCCATCGGTGATGGTGTAATAATCGCCCATCTGGGAGATCCAGACATGACCGGTGGTTTCGAGACCGGTGGGGGCATCGATGGCGCCGGCAGCGATCGAAATGTGCGGTTTTCCCCGGGGGTCCCAGAACAGGCTCGACCCGCAATTCCCGCAGAAACCGCGATGCACGTTCGGCGTCTCGTCCGTAGTGGAGTGAAACCACTTCAGCGTATCGGAACGCGTCAGGATCAGATTCTCCCGATTCGTGGCCGTGTAGGCCCCCATGTGGCCATGAAACCGTCGGCATTTGCTGCAGTGGCAGTTGATGACGTCCATCAAATGGTCATGGACTTCGAACCGCACCGCACCGCAAAGGCAGCCGCCCGTTGCCCTTGGCCGAACGCGTTCTGGTGAAGCATTCATCTTATGCGCTCCGTGACGACGGGTTTGGTCTCCCGAGTGTTGCACCGGGGATGATGCCGCCTGGAAAATCTCAAAGCGTGTTTTTGAAACCCCGGCGAACCGCCGTAAAGCGCGTCGTGCCGGGGTGGGGTCATCGTCTCTACAACAGGCCTTTCGATTTCAGAAAGCCATTCGCCACCTCGGTGACAGACTTCTTGTCGACATCGACCTCGGCGTTGAGGGCCGACATGGTGGCGTCATCGAAAAGGGCGGACAGCTTGTTCAGATGGTCGGCCAGTTCCGGGTTGGCGTCCAACGTCTCCTTGCGGACGGTCGGGGTAATCGCATAGGCCGGGAAGTAGTTTTTGGTGTCCTTGAGCACGCTGAAATTGAAGGCCGGGATGCGTCCGTCGGTCGCAAAAACGAGTCCCACATCGACATCGCCGTCCTTCAAGGCCTTGTAGACCAATCCGGTCTCCATGCGCTTGACATCCGAGCGGGGAAATTCGAAACCATAAGCTTTCTGGAGCGGTTTCAAACCGTCGTCGCGCTTGTAAAACTCGATGTTGCACCCAAAGGTTAATTTTTCGCCGGCGTTGAGTTTGGCGGCCAGATCCTCGAGCGTTCCGAGGCCTTTGGATTGGGCGTCGGCCTGGCGGACGGCCAGGGCATAGGTGTTGTTTGCGGCAGAGGGGTTCAGCCAGACAATGCCCATGCCTGCGTCTTTGGCTTTCACGGCCTCATAGATTTCATCCCCGGGCTGATTGGCAAACTTGTTTTTGTGGAAGGTCAGGAACGCCGTACCCGTGTACTCCCAATACAGGTCGACCTGCTTGTTTTCCAGGGCCTCCCTTACCAAGGAAGTGCCCATGCCGGTTTTGAGCTCAACCTCATAGCCTTTGGCGGTCAGGTACTGACCGGTGATTTCCGCCAGGAGAAGCTGTTCGGTAAACCCCTTGCCGCCAACAACCACGGAAGCCGCCGACGCCGTTTGCACGGTCAAAAAGGTGATGAGCAGAATCGCGATGACACCAAAAATTTTAAGTCCATTTTTCAATTTCATGTTCCCCTCCCTGAAAGTTATTCTTGCGCAAACCGCTGCGGGTTTACACCTTTGGGTAAAAACCAGTACTGCAGCTTCTGCAGGACAAAATCCATCACAATGGCCAAGGCGGCCACGGACAGAGAGCCAATCAACAGCGAGTTGAACTCGTTGAGCTGAATGCCCGTAAAAATGTATTCGCCCAGGCTGTCGGCGGCGATCAGGGTGATCAGGGGGCTGGTGCCCACATTCAGGGCAAAACCGGTCCGGATACCGGCGGTGATGACATAGCTGGCATTGGGAACCTGGACCTTCCACAAAATCTGCTGATCGGTCATTCCCTGGCCGCGGGCCGCTTCGATCATGTGTTCGGGAACTTCACGAATGCCCTGGAAGGTATTGCGGACCACAGGCAAAATGGTGACGGTGACCAGACCGATAAAGGCCGATTTGAAACCCAGCCCGGTCAGGGTCATGATGATCGCCAGAATTGCGAGGGTGGGCACGGCCGAGAGGATATTGAAGCTCTGGGAAAACATATCCGCATAGCGCTGAAACCAGGGGCGCGTCATCAGGATGCCGGCCGCAATGCCCAACAGCGACGCCGTGATACCCGAGGAAAGGACGATCACCACCGTCTGCCGGAGCAGATAGATCCAATCCTCGTAAGTATCCACAAACTCCCGAATCAAACCGGTCGATTCCGAGAAGACACCGAACAGGAATACCAGCCCCAGCAGAAGGTACATAAAGAAGGTCTTGCTTCTTCGAATGAGCTCGATGATGTTCGTCATAGCGCCATCCTAACTAATTTGGTCGCCGCGCTTGCGGGGGGCTTCACCGAGAAGGCTGGCAACGAGGTGCTGGGTGATGTAGCCTTTGTAGGCCCCCTCGTCGTCCACCACCGGCAGCCAGTCGCAGGCGTGGGCATACATTTGGGATACGGCGTCGTGCAGGCTGTCGTTCTCATGGATCGTGCCGGGGATCGGATCGATGTATTCACTGATCGCCCCGCTGGGATCCCCCTTGATTTCTTCTTTGGTGATGTATCCCCGGGCCCGCCCGCGCGGGCCGACCACCACGGCGATGTGGGCGTTGCGGTCGCGCATCTTTTGCGCCGTTTTCTCCAGGGAGTCGTCGAGTTGGACCGCCATCCGAAACGGCATAATCGCATCGCTGACACTGATGAGCTTGAGGCGTTTCAGGGCGCGGTCGGTGCCCACGAACTCCCTGACAAACTGGTTGGCCGGATTGGCGAGGATTTCGTCGGGGGCATCACACTGCTCGAGGACGCCCTCGCGGAAAATGGCAATTTTATCGCCCATTTTAATCGCCTCATCGATGTCGTGGCTGACAAACAGGACGGTTTTGCCCAGCTCCGCGTTCATCTTCAGGAACTCGTCCTGAATCACCTCGCGGTTAATGGGATCGATGGCGCCGAAAGGTTCATCCATCAGCATCACGGGCGGATCGGCAGCCAGCGCCCGAATCACGCCGATCCGCTGCTGTTGACCGCCGGATAGTTCGCGCGGATAGCGCTTTAGGAAAATATTGGGCTCGAGATTGACCATCTCCATCAATTCGCGGGCTTTTTGGCGACTTTTTTGCTTATCCCATTTGAGCAGGTCCGGAACGACACAGATGTTTTCTTCGATGGTCATATTGGGGAACAGGCCGATTTGCTGAATGACGTAGCCGATTTCGCGCCGCAAGGTGATAGGATCCAGATCATCGATATCCTTGTCGTTGATATAGATCTTGCCGGAGGTCTTGGGGATCAGTTTGTTGATCATTTTCAAAGCCGTGGTTTTGCCGCACCCCGACGGTCCCAGGAAGATACAGATTTTCCCTTTGCCGACTTCCATGGAAACGTTATTGGCCGCAATCACCGGCTCTTTTCCCGGCACTTCGAAGTGTTTGGTCAAATTTTCAAGTCGAATCATGACGTCGCTCCACGTAAACCTTTGGGTGTCAGCATTTTTTGGATAAACAAGAAGAGATAGTCGGCGATGATCGCCAGCAGGGAGACGGCCACCGCGCCGACGATCAGCTTGACGCTGTTGGTCCCGGTAATCCCTTCATTGATGATGGTCCCTAATCCCCCCGCACCGATATACACGGCGATGGTCGCAACGGCGATGTTCATGACCACCGCCATGCGCACCCCCGCCATGATGACGGGAACGGCCAGCGGAATTTCGACTTGGGCCAGCCGCTGCCAATCACTCATGCCCATCCCTTTGGCCGCTTCGCGCAGGGCGGGATCAATATTGTTGATTGCCGTATACGTATTGCGGATGATCGGCAGTTGGGAATACAAGAATATGGCGATGGCGGCCGGCCAGAAGCCAATCCCACGGTTGACCAGTGACAATAAGGGGATCATCAGACCAAACATGGCCACCGAGGGAATGGTGATGATGACCGAGGCGACATACAGCACCGCATCAGCCAGTTTCTTGTCTTTGGTGATCAGGATCCCGATCGGCACGCCACTTAGAATCGCGGCCCCCACCGATATGCTCACCAGATAAAGATGCTCGATCGTCAGCCTGACGATGGTTGGGTAATTGCCTGAAACGTAGCGGATAATTTCTTCCATGAGTCACCTGAGATCCGTCGAATTGAATGGTTGCCAGGAGATTGTAACGGACCGATTACCGCATCACCCTTGGGGTAAAGCACTGCACGGATCGGTTTTTTTCTGTCGCCGGGGAGATGCGCACGATGGATACCCCTCTTGCGTATCGTAATACAATATCGGAATCAACATTGAAATCCGCCTTTGCTTGGTTGCACCTTGTTGCGCTTGTTGTACCCGTCAACGGGGATCCTTACGAATCAAGCCACGGGCTGCCACTTCATCGATAAAACCCGTTGCCATCAGGTATCAATGGCCAAGGCATCTTCTTGAAACGACCGGTCCATGCGGCTCAGGGTATGATCGTCGCGCATATAATTCGGACGGCTGGCATTGCGCTGGATGGCCGCCAATCCCTGATCATCGTACGCCTCCACGACCGGATCCGGAGACTGATTAGGCTGGGTAGCAGCACACAATTCGACATGATGCAGGAGTTTACCGATCGAAAACGACACCAGGTCTTTCAGAAACCCGAAGGCGTGCCGCATCTGATGAAACCCGTAGGTTTTTAAAAGGGCAAAGGCGTAGGCGGCGTCAGCTTCGGCCTGGGGGCCCGGCGCTTGGGCATTCGTGGTACCGGTCGACTGGATGGACGGCAGCCCCAGTTGCCGGTTGACTTTTTCCATCAGCAAATTGGCCAGATGGTGGGCCGGGTGGCCCAGATCGACCGCATAATTCTTCTCGATATTGGCAATGGCCGGCAAACCGGCATGGACGGTCATGATGCCGGGATGGACCAGTTGGGCCAGGGTGATACCGAACAGGGCCTCGGCATGGGTCAGCGTCAGGAGCCCGGACATGGAATAGGGCGCCGACAGGCCGGCCATGGGCATGGTCGACACATAGACCGGCAGGCCTTTGCGCAGGCATTTCAAAAACGGCGGGATCATGTCCGGGATGACATTCAGGGGGCTGTTGATGATCGAGAACTGGATGGTCATCCGGCCGCGCTGCCGAACCAATTCCGCGGCGTGGTCCAGCCCGGCATCGGTCACCGCAGCCACGTATAAGGGTTTGCGGCAGTGGGCGGTCATCGTGTCCATCACGGCCACTTCCTGTCCGGGTATGAGGACACCGCGGGCCATGAAGTTGACGGCCGCGGAGCGATCGGCAATGCGGGCGATTTCGGCCAGATGGGAGAGGGTCGGCGGTACCAAATCATTGGTCATGTCATCAAAGATAAACGGGGCCGTGCCGCCGATGCCGAAGGAATTCTCCGGCACGCAGAAGTCCTCCCGGCGGGGCGCCGTGGTCAGGGCCTGTTCGACCAAGGCGGGCAGTACATGGATATGACCGGTGGTTTCATCGAAGGCGGCCAGTCCGGTGTCCTCGAAAATACGGCGGACCTCGTCATCCCGGCAGCGTATGCCGGTTTCTTCGAGTACCGCCACTGCTTCCGTATGAATCCGGTCCAGCCAGGCCGGATCGACCAATGTCTTAGCGAATCGGGCGGGGTTCTCTTCAAGGCCTCGTCGTGGCGCTGCCATTTTGGCTTCCTCCGCCGGGTGCTTTTACTTCAGTTGACAAACACCTTGCCGATATTGGCGGTGGTCAATGGATCCTCCAGATACATTCCCAGACCGGTGCGCCGTATGGATTCCATGCCGCGTTCATCATAGACCGGCATCTCGATCTCAGGGGCCTCGTTGGGGGAAACTTCCTCGGCGATGCGAATGGCCGCCTCCAGTTTGGCAAAGGAGAAATCCACCAAGTGCCGCAAAAAGGCGAAGGCATGGCGGATCATGTGAAATCCGTATTTTTTACACATGGCCTGCCCGACACGGGCGTCTTCCAGGGCACGTTCGGTCAGATGCTCTTCATTGGTGGTGCAGGCACTCTGGAAGGTGGGCAGGTCCAGGATCATATTCAGATGGGCCATGAGCAGGTTGAGAAGGGAGTGGCTTCGCAGGCCGTAGTTGGGGTTGTATTCGAAACGGGGGTCGGCGATGGTCGGAAACCCGGCATGAATGCATGTATGGCCGGGCCGTAACAGCTGGGCGGCGCAAATGCCGAATAGAACTTCCGCATGGGTCATGGCCAGCACGCCATTGTAGCTGTAAGGCGCGCTGATGCCGGCCATGGGCATGGCCGAAATGAACACCGGGAGACCGGCCCGGACGACCTTGACGAAGTGATCGGAAAAATTTTCGTTGACCTGCAAGCAGGGGCGGGTCAGGCAAAAAACGACCATTTCCCTGCCGCGCTGGGCATGGATCGCTTTGGCCTTTTCCAGGGAGCGATCACTGGTCACGGCGTAGTACATGGGTTTGGAGCAGTGCGCGGTCATGGTCTCCATCTGCTCGACCTCGTCCTTCAATTTGAGGCCGCGCCCCATGCCGGCCACCACCGGGCTGGCTTCGGCGATGGCCGCTATGCGGGCCACGTGCTCTGCCGTTGGCATCACGCCGCCCCGGCCGGCTGCGTCGTCGTAGACATAGGGGGCTGTCCCGCCGACGAAAAAACTGTTGCGGGGCACGAAGAAGTCGTCGATCCCCGGCACTTTGGCCAGGCATTCCCTGACCAGATCTTCGGTCAGGTAGACGCGGTTTTCGTAGACAATGGCCTTGCCGTCACTCTCATACGGCTGGAAGGCGGCCAGCATGTCCGCCTGGGCGCAGCCGACCCCCATATTTTCCAGCATCCAGAGGGCGTCCTCGTGGACCTGGAACAGCATCTCCACGGTGTGGCGCCCCAGCAGTGATTGAGAGGCTTCAATCTGATCCTTGTTCATCATCGCCCTCATTGCATGCGTTCAGCGAAACGTCGCTCAAGGCCAAGTCTGGCAACTTTTTTAGATCTCAGCGGCTCGACGTCCCGCGAGGAGGTTTAAACCAAAGCGACCATCGCGAGTCTGGCCCAAATACGATGCGACATGGTGGAACAAATGATAGTTTTCATTTCATATGAAACATTTTATGTCAAGTGCAACTGTGGTTTTTGATTAGCCGTCTGCTCAATGAAAGGGAATCTTCACCCGGCGTGGGATGTTTATTGCCGCCCGGCGTGGGTCAACGCTTTGTGAACAGGCATAAACCATATCCGATTGTCCAACAGGGGGGTGGAATATGAAATTGGGCTTGAATTTTTTGGCGGAATACCTGATGAAAAGGCCAAGGGAATAAACCATTGGGATTGCTCGGCAGCAATTCAATGAAATATAAAGCATCAAAAAGTGTTTAAATTCCATTTCAAGAGGGTTTCAGATCATGACCAATCGCCCCAAAAGGCGTACCCTGCCGGACCGCATTGCGGGATTGCAAGAGGCGTTGACCCCCAAAAGCCGGATCCTCGGGGATTATGTCAGGGAGAACCCGCGCAAGGTGGTGTTCATGACCGTGGCCGAACTGGCCAAAGCCTGCGAGGTCAGCGAAGCCACGGTGGTGCGGTTCGTGGCCCAGCTGGACTATGAGGGATATTCCGATTTCCAACAATCGCTCCGGGAATTCGTCGACACGGAGCTGACCCTGCTCGATCGCGTGGATCTCAAGGATATGCTGGAACCGGGAACGGAGCGGTTTCGTCGGGTCGTCTCCGAGGAAATCGATAATTTGCGGCAGCTTTTCGAGCACGCCGACATCGATCAGATGGAGCGGGTGGTCGCGCTGCTACACCGCAGCCCCCAGATATTTGTCATCGGATCGCGCCTGTCCTACACCCTTTCCTATCATATGGGGTGGTCGCTTACCAAAGTCCGCGGCGGGATCCAGATTTTCAAAGGCAGCGACAAGACAACCATTGACTGGTTGACCATCGCCCCGGCCGAAGCGCTGGTGGTTGTCATTGCGCTATCCCGCTATCCCAACGAGTTGATCCGCCTGGCCAAGCTGGCCAAGCGGCTGGGGCACCGCATGGTCGTGCTGACCGACAGCACGGCCTGTCCGATCATCCGCGAAGCCGACGAAAGCCTGGTGGCGCCTTCCCCCCACATTCCGCTATTTGGCACACCCACCGCTTTGTCCTGCTTGATCAACTACCTCGTGATGGAACTGGCCAGCCGGTATGGCCAGGAGCTCAAGGAACACCAGGAAAAACTGGAACAGTCCTACTGGGAGAATGACGTGCTTTTCAGCATGAAAAAGCTGACCTGAGGAGGGCGCCGTTTTTTTGTAGTTGGCAAAGGCCTTCCGGAGCGCCGCGGTACGGCATGCGGCCGCAAGCGTCTGATAGCGCCGGAAAGGGGAGCCCCGGGCTTGCCCGCAGGGTAAAAATGGCATGCGCTGCGGTCTGCAATGCGGCCCTCGCAAGGGGTTGCCGAACACATTGGCGGCAACCTTCCGTTAAACCAGGGAACCAATGCATCCACGCAAGTTGGCATCCATATTTTCATGAAATGTTCGGGTTCCAGGGCCCTCTGGCAGGCACGGTGAGCATGTCCCGGCACCGGGTGGAACCGCCGGAGCTGTCACGGCGCTCTGGCGGGCGCAGGCTCGATTCCTGAAGCGGCAGTGAGCACCAACGGCTGGTCCTGCGGAAGGGGCACCGGTTTGGCGGCGGCGTATTGATGTTGGGCGCTGTTGCGGCCTCAGCTCGCTATCGCCCGGCGACCGTCAATCGATCCGTCGCACTGGCGTCGGATCCTATTCGCTCTGGCCGAATTTACGCGCCAGGTCATTGTCGATGACGTAGATACAGACTTCCTGAGCCCCCTTTTCCGAATAGCGGTATTTTTCTTCGAGATTGTTAATCAGGAAGGTGACGTCGTCTTGAATTTTGCGGTCAAACGTTTTGAAGGACGGGCCGAGATAGTCTTTGATGGCTTGACGGAAATTTTCATTGTCCAGAAAGGGGTCTAAAGATTTCTCCTTCAGATTGTGGGCATAGCGCTCGAGGATGGACTGAAACAGGCGTGTATCGGTGATCGTTTGCCCCTCGATCATGATTTCCTGTGTCAGGGTGCGGGTCGTATAGGCTTTTTGCGTATCTTCGCGGAAGGCCCGCCGATCGTCATCGCTCGCCGTATCACCGAGAAATCGCTTTTCCAAATCACCCAAGTAGGTCTCGGAGATCTCGAGCCGATCCCCGGTGTAGGTGGACACCGCCAAGGAGCCGGGTTCGAAGTTCACGGCAAAGAGGTAGTTTAGGATATCACGACTGATCTGCTCGCGGTTGTAGTAAAAGAGCGACTCTTTGACTTCCTGGAGAACGGTATAGTCGTACATGCGGATCAGTGAATCCAGAAAGTTGGTGGGAACCAGGTCGAGAAGATCCTTGCGGACTTTGGTAAAAAACTTACACAAATCCGCCATCGTAATCAGTTTGTCCTCTTTGGCAAAGGCCGAGTAGAATTCGCTGAAGATTTTAATGGAATCCCGCCCGGAAAACCCCCGGACCCCCTCGCGTTCGGATTCGCCGATGACCTTGCGTCGTCGCTTGGCCGTGAAACGCTTGCGGTCTTTGCCCTTCAGCCAGGCGGGGATATAACCCGTATAGATTTCCATCTTCAGCAATTGCAGGTTTTCATCGCAATAGCGGCGGTATTTAGCGGGGTCCCCGATCCACTCCAAAAGCGCTTCGGATTTGAGGTTGAGCCTGGAAGAGATGATCACCCGGGCAAAATTGTGCAGCACGCGCGGCAGGAAGCTGTCGTCGATCTGGCGGCCGAATATGTTGCGGTAAATGGCGATTTCGGTATTCAAGTCCAGAATGTAGGGGATGTTGATATATTCGATGCGATCGGAGAAGGATTGAAAATCCTGGATGTTTTTCTTGTCCTCGGGGTTCATCAGGGCGAGCAGAAGCGAGTTTACGTTTTCTTCGATGTCGTCGACCTTGTGCACGCCCTCGCTGATGATGTTGTGAAGTTCGATCAGACGCTCGATATTATGGGATTTGATATCCATCAGGGCATAGATGCCATTGTTGGTCGTCGCGTAACGGGAGAAAAGATATTTGATCTGGCTGCTTTCCTTCAGGGCCATATTGATCTGGCTTTGCAAGGTTTTGTTGGTCCGTACGAGTTCCTTGCTGGTGCGGTCCCCCGGGTTGAAGACGCTGATTCCCTGGCCGATGCGGCGTTTGAATTGATACGGCTGCGCATACAACATGCTTAACACCTTGAGCGGGCTCTGCAGGCGGTTGAGCAGGGCCTGATAGATCGAAGCACAAATGGTACAAGGGCTGTCGCGGAACACCCAGTCGTAAGCCTTGTCCGTAAACAGCGCCCATTTGAAGCGGTCGTTGGTGAAAAGGTCGTCGAAGAACGAACGGCGGTGCTCTTTGGGGATCATCAAAATCGGATGATCGTGGCTGGGGCAGGGGATTTCAAGCACATCACCCTCGATGGACATCGCTGCATCGCTGTCAATGTTCAGCGCAGGGGTGCGATGGCCCGGGGGAAGATAAACGCTGTCGCCGGTGGGCGGCTCATTTTCCCGGGAAGAGCGCTCCATGAGCGAAAACATTTTCTCGAAAAAAGGAATCGCCTCCGTTCCCGGTTCGGTGCCCAACTGCTGACGATCAATGCGCCACACCGCTTCATAGCGCCGGCCTTCCGGGGTGTTGCCATAGGCTTCAAACTTCATCAACAAGTTGTTGAGAAAGGTACTTTTGCCACATCCGGGGGGGCCGTCAAAAATATAAATTTTATTCTGCTGGGCGCCGCGTTTCATGGATTCGGCCAGCTTGATCAGGCGATTGGCGAACAACCGATCGGCAAAAAAAGGATTGTCCGATCCTTCCACAAACAGACGGGTGCAGTCGTAATAAACAAAGTGGATCGACTCGGGATCGTCCGGATACTCGTCATGACCTTCGGAAACATAGGTCTTGATCATATCGTGAAACACCTGGAAGACATTGCGCAGCAATCCCTCCGGGGATTTGATCATCAATTCGAGAAACTCCTCGAAGGGGATCGGCGGGGGCTGTCCCCGCTCCTTGATGGATTGATCCAGGCTATGCATGGCTTGCTGAACGTTTTCCACAAAGGCCTCCCAAATCGGTCGGTTAAAGCGTAATCTTCGCCCCGCGACCGTTTATCCGTAGGTTTGCCGGTCCACCGGTAGCGCCCTTGCAAGGTCCCCATGACGCGCGCGATCTAGCTAGCCGGGGCCAGCATTGTTCTTGCGCCAAGTGGTTAGTCAAACCGCTTGGCATGCCCGATGGACGATTTCCAGGCGCCATCAATACACCCCGCGCCGATGAGAAGAGCGCTATCGAAACGGTCTCGGTCCTGCTAAAGAATGCGATCCATGGTTTGGAAACCATGGGCCACACATCCACCGGTTCTTCGGGGCGCTTTCACGGAATCGAAGCGGAATTGCGCCTGCGCCCAGGGAACGCCTGTTAAAAGGGATGCTTGGCTAGTCCGATAACACCTCCCGCGATAGCTGCCGGTCCTTCATGGTGTAGCGAACAGGCTGCCACTGCGCTTCGGGGGGCGGAGGCGGCTCGGTCGGGCGGACGGGAAGACCGCCAGCGGTCGCGGGCTCGGGGGGCGGTGCCGACGCCAGGCGCTCTCTGGTTTCCAGAATGACCGCTTGGCCCCACAAATATTCAATCCCCAGCATGGTATTGGCAATAAAGTCGGCCACCAGGGCCTTACCCTCGAATCGATGGACCAGCACCAGGGCACCTTCCGCGCTGCGCTTTTGATCCACTTCAATGAAGGGCGGATGGTAGAGGGCGTCGATCAGCATCTGACGATAGCGACCCGCATCGCGGCTTTCGACATAATATTCCCAGGTCATGCGCGAGCGGTTGAGCCGTTTGCCGGCCACGAAGAGCTTATGACGGTCCACAAAATCCTGATCTACAAATTCATTGATGAACATGAAATCACAGTAATTGCGGCTGATGTTGAAAATTGTCTCGCGCCCCTTTCCGGTGGCGGCATCATAACGTTCACGCTGCCGGGCGTCCTGCATGCGCTGGAAAGGGTAGTCGTATCGGCCGCGGTCCGCGGCTTTTTCGATGTATTGAAACAACCGCATGCCTAAAGCATAGGGGTTTAACCCGACCCGCGGCAGGGAGGTGACGCCGGCGTTGACCCGGGCATATTCCACCTCATGACCCTGGATGCGATCGTCTTGCAGAAAGAGTTTTTCGTGCCAGTAGCTGGCCCACCCTTCGTGCAGGATTTTGGTGCGAATCTGCGGTTGAAAGAAGAGGGCGGTCTGGCGCACCACTTGCATGACGGTTTTCATCCAGCGGTTTTCATCTTTGTTCAGGAACGCCGAATGCAGCATGATAAACTCGAGCGGGTCCAGGTGATCACCCGCGTTCGATTCGCGATGTTTCTGGTAAAGGGCCTGAAATTCAGGGTGATTCAGTTCAATGGCCGCAAAGAATTCATCTTCGCAGTGGGCGGGGTTTTCTTTCCGGCAGCGGTTGTAGCGCTCTATTTCGGCGATGTACTGACTGATTTGAAAATTATCCTGGGCCTGGATGAAGATATCGAAATAATAATCGAGTTTGGAGGAGAGGTCTTGGTTGCCGCGACGGTTCAAGCGCGACAACGTTTCATGAAACCCGACCAGGTTGTCGATGCCGCGGGTAAATTCAATCAGATAATCGACCCAGCGCCCTTTTTCCGACCGCAGCCGGGCAATAATGCGCTTGTCGGAGAGCGCCTGCCCGTTAAAATCGTAATCCCAGGTGTGGCGGAAAAAAATGTTGTTCTGGAACAGATCGATATGGGCCAGCACGTGATAGAAAATCATCACATTGAGCCAGTCCGGGTTGTTATCGTTGTAGAAAGAAATCGCCGGCCGGGTATTGATGACGGTTTCGTAAGGATTGCCCGGGTAAAGTTCGTATTTGCCCTTTTCTTTAAGCACTTCCACATCATGCACCCAATAGTCATACAGGGTGGGAATCATCATCTTGGGAGAAAGCTCTAAAAGATCCCGATTGGTGACGATGTACTCCAAGGTTTCATCTTCAAATTGAAGACCGGCATCGCGGGCGCGTGATTTGCAGCCCTCCATAATCTGCTTGGTGTGCTGGTCGATCAGTTCCATTATCTTTTCCTGTGCCGCGGCACCTATTCGGACGTCAGATGTCGAATACCTTCGATGAGGCGGGATTCGGGCGCATCCTGAGACAGGGTGTCCATGCGCAAAAGATCGACCCGCGATTCGAGCAATCCGGACTGCTTGAGATAGCGTTCCACTTCGGTATTGCCTTTCGTCATAGCGCGTTCTACGATCGTAAACCCGATCCGGCTGGCATATCCGAGCATGGTTTTTAACTCCGGTATGGTCTGGGTGCCCTGGGTGTCCCAATCGTCACCATCGGTACCGTGGAAGACATAGATATTGTAGTCCGCGGCCAGATTTTCTTTTTCCACGATCTGGTTGACCAGTTGTAAAGCGGAGGCGACCTGTGTACCGCCGGCCACGGTTGAGTTGTAGTAAGTGTAGAAATCTTCGACTTCCCGCGCTTCGGTGTCGTGCAGAATAAAGCGCGACTCCACCTGACGTGCATATTGGTAAAGCAGCCAGCTGTAGATCAAGACATGCTGGGTAACCACGACTTCGGTCGCTTTGCCTTCCATGGAACCCGAGTAGTCCCGCAGGAAAAAGACCATGGCCTGGGATTCGAGATCTTTTTCGGGCGAGAGAATGCGATAAATGCGGTCGCGCGGTGAAATCAGGAAAGAGGCCGGATCGATCTGGGTGACATCCGGGATGTTGCCCAGGTGGATATTGGTCTCGACGATCTTGCGCAGGGTGGCTTTTTTGTCGAGCAACTGGCCCCGTCCGGAGTGCCGATCGGTCAACTGGTAGGTGTAACGGGTAAGCGAGCGCTTTTTACCTTTATGCTTGAGATTGGGCAGGGCGAACTGTTCGGTCAGGACGCGGCCCAGATCATAGGCACTGGATTCCACCTCATGGGCGCCGCCTTCTCCCTGGCCCGGGCCGGAGCCTGCCCCGCTGCCGGCCGGCCGCACCGGCT
>JASFFM010000011.1:0-25189 GCA_050124295.1 Desulfobacterales bacterium
TGCATCCCAGCAAGTGGGCCTCAATATTTTTCTGAAGTGTTCGGGTCGTCTCAATTCGTTGTCGCGTTTAGCTTTGTGCCGGCTATCGCAATCCGCACGTCATCTGAACCACTGTCAGGACGGAATCGGCATAGGAGATAACGATCCCATGTGCAATTTGGACAAAGCACCTGCGGCGCTTAGAGGCAAATCACTCCGGATTTCGGAGGGGCCAGATCTATTCCGGCAGCCTTATCTAAGGCGTTCTTTCATCTTTCGAGGAACCAGGTAACTTGCCACCAATAATCGGTCAGATATGAAACACGCTCCCTGAGATTCCACTGAAAAATCCGTGTGTGAGCTGGCCTAATGGTGGGACTCCTACCGCTTTAGAAGGGTGGTAGGGGGGGAAGTCCCCCCCGGTGGGTCAAAGTATCAGTGTGTCGCGCCGACGGCAACAGTGATTCCGAGTACCTGATCGATTAAGGCAAAGGCGATGTTGTAATTATCGTCGCCGTAACGATGACGTTTGGGGTAGTGATGATAGACGTGTTTTTCCACGTGGCGGTGACGTTTGGGATGATGATAGACGTGCTTTTCCACATGGCGGTAACGTTTGGGATGATGATAGACGTGTTTTTCCACGTGGCGGTGACGTTTGGGATCACGATAGACGTGCTTTTCCACTACGCGCTTGTGGTTATGGTGTCTTTTGTAATATCGATCCTGGTGGTTTCGATAATGCCCATCCCCATCCCGGTACCGATACACCCTGCGATGTTGGTAGCGGTCCCGGTGTGGGTTCCCTTTACCCTTTTGCCATCCGTAATGATGTCCCGGAGGGTTCTTGAATTTGTGATGATAACCCTTGTCGCTCCGGTGCCCTCTTTTGCCTCTGTCATGATCAGCCCAAGCATTGCTGCCGAATGCCATAACAAATCCAACCCAAACGATGCTTGTCAGTATGATTTTCCGTGTCATCTCAATCTCCTCTGTAGCGGGTTAAAGCCAAAACATTGGGCTCTGTTTAACCCGTATGACGGAGATGCCGCCTGAATGGTCTACATCGGGATTCGGATTTATGGATCCGATCCTCCAAAATATCTAGGGGCATTCGCACCAACAAAACAACCCTTAGCATCCAGCTTAAATTGTGTAAAAAAGGCTGATATCGTTCGTGAAATGAATCATGATAAACACCATCAGAGATGTTTAATTTGTGATCCTGCACTCGGGAGGTCATTCATGGCGACAGTCGGTCACATCCGAGTCCTTACTGACAAGCAAACGACAGATGGATAAATGCGCAGCACCATGAATGACGTCAACGACCACCTGAAGTGTGGTGTTGACGAGTGGATCGAGGGCCAAGCTGGTCCCCCAAAGTTCGCTGAGGAGCGGAAGCTGGACGAGTTGAAGGAGACGCTCAAGAAGGGGGACACCCTGGTTTTGGCCAAGCTGTCACGTCGCGCTCGATCCGTTGGTCAGATCGCCGTCTTGGTTGATGCTTTGGTCAACGATGGTGTCCGTGTCATCTGTTTGAAGGTGGGCATGGCGCTGAATGGCAAGGGAGACGCGAAAACAACGGTCATGCTGACCATGTTCGGCCTGTTGGCAGAGATCGAAAAGGATTTCCTTTCCGAACGCACCAAGGAAAGACCAATACGCGCACGCTAAGAGGGTAAGCGGCTGGGTCGTCCTCGAGGGGCAAGCTCCTCAAAGTTGGATGGGACAGGGCGGGAGATTAAGGGGTATCTATCGAAAGGGGTTAATTTGGCGAATGGGGCCAGGATCCACGGGGTGAACCGGCCCACCAGGAAATATTTTGTCCTGAGTCGGGGGCTGGTGAGGGGATAATTTAACCCATGAGAGCCACTCTATTGCTGCTTCAAAGTCAGAGAACCCCTCAAACGCCAGGCCCTGTAACGCCATACAAGTATTAAGGCGGTTGGAAAGTTGCCATCGTTCTTCGGTGTTGGCGATGAGCACGGCAATCTTATGCCGTAAAATGCTCCTGGTCTGATTTCCCTTTCCTCTGGTTTCTTTCAACAAAACGACGCCATGCACGAACAGCACCTCGGAAGGAATATGGAGGTCCGTATGGGAGCGTTTGCAGCCTAGCAACAATTTGAGAGGTGTTTCGGATTTGGTAACGCCGGTACCTCGTCCTTCAGCAAGCGGCTGAAATAGGCCGAGGATTTGGGGGGCAACTCGGCGGGAAAGATCTCCACCGCCATGACGACCGGACCGTGGCCGCGGACGCCGGCCGTCACCCGGCCGCTGTCCGGATGAAACACATACAGCGGCCGGTCCGGATAGGAGGGCTCCCGTGTGCACGCCAGGGGGCCCTTCCCCTACGCTTTTTTCCTCGGCGCGGATACCGATTTTCGTGGGATAGCCTTGCGGCGGGAGGCGTCTCGGTGGGCGTGGGTAACCGGCTTGGGATCTTATTGCTTGGACAGCCGCAGGCGTACGGCGTTGGCGTGGGCGTCCAAGCCCTCGATTTCCGCCAGTTGAATGATGTCGCGGGCTTCACGTGAGAGCGCCTTGGCGGTGTAGCGTATGAGACTGGTTTTCTTGGTGAAATGATCCAGCGAGAGGGCTGACGAGAAGCGGGCCGTGCCCGCCGTGGGCAGCACGTGGTTGGGGCCGGCGATATAATCGCCAACCGGTTCGGGGGTGTGGGTCCCCAGAAAAACAGCCCCGGCATTGCGGATGTCGCCCACAAGATCCATGGGGCGGTCGACCATCAATTCCAGATGTTCCGGGGCCATGCGGTTGGCCAGATCAACGGCCGTGGCCAGGTCGGGAACCTGCATGATGAGTCCGAAATCGCGGATGGAGGCCGCGGCAATCTCGCGGCGCTTCAATTGCGTCAACTGCCGGTCCAGGGCCCGGGCAACCGTTCCGGCCAGATCGGCGTCCGTGGTTAGCAAGACTGCGGAGGCCATGGGGTCGTGTTCAGCCTGGGAAAGCATATCGGCGGCAATGAATTCCGGGTTCCCTGTATGGTCGGCGATGATCAGAATTTCGCTGGGTCCGGCCACCATATCGATCCCCACGGCACCCGCGACCAGCTTTTTGGCCAGGGTCACATAAAGGTTGCCGGGTCCCACGATGACATCGACCGCTGAAATGGTGTCCGTGCCGTAGGCCAGCGCGGCAATGGACCAGGCGCTGCCGACGCGGTAGACGGCGCTGATCCCGCAGGCGTGGGCGGCGGCCAAAAGGTGTGGACTGACGTTGCCCTCGCGGGTCGGAGGGGTAACCATGACGCGGCGGGGCACGCCGGCGATACGGGCCGGAATGGCCCCCATGAGAACCGACGAGACCAGAGGGGTCTGCCCGCCCCGGCCGCCAGGCACATAGATACCGGCGGCATCGACCGGATTGAAAACCTGTCCCAGGAGCACACCCTCCCGGGCCGGATCGATCCAGGATCTGCGAAACTGCTGGCGATGAAAAGATGTTATCTGGCGGACGGCCCGGTTGAGGGCTGTTTTGAAACGGCGATCCACCGACCGAGCGGCTTTCCGGATCTCTTCCTCCGGTACCTGCAGGTGCTTCAATGCCAGGCGGGGGGCATCAAATTGACGTGTGTAAGCCACCAGGGCCTTGTCGCCATCGCGGCGTACGTCTTCGATGATGCGTGCCACGGCCTGAATATCTTTTTTGCGAAACGAAAGGCTGCGGCGTTTGTGGACCGTGCGCAGTTTTTTTTCGGCGCGCGCCGAAGGGTAGCGATAAATCTGCATAGGGTTCCAAACTCCCATTGATTAGCGTTTGGCCTCATAACGTTAGCAAAATAAGCGTTGGACCGGGGTCTGGCAAGCGATGTTTTCTCCATATGCCCTTTAGGGACACCTGTCAAAGGCACCGGGAGGTCCGCGCATATTCCCATTGACATCCCCGGTGAGATTTGTTCAAGTGGCAACCTTTAAATTGGCGACTAAAAAAGATCTTGGAGGTATCCCATGAGCAGTGAGCGCATTTTCAATTTCAATGCCGGACCGGCAGCCCTGCCCCTGCCCGTTCTCGAAGAAATCCAGGCCAGTTTTCTGAATTTCAACGGGTCCGGCATGTCGGTTACCGAGGTCAGCCATCGTTCTCCGTGGTTCGATGAGGTGATCAACGACACCATCGTCCGTTTTCGGCGACTGCTGCAATTGGATGAGCGATACCACGTGCTCTTTTTGCAGGGGGGCGCCAGCATGCAGTTTTGCATGGTGCCCATGAACGTTCTGCCCGACGATGCGTCAGCCGACTACGTGGACACCGGGACCTGGTCCGCCAAGGCCATCAAGGAGGCCCGCATCCTCGGGAAAAACGCCCGCGTGGCGGCCTCCTCGGAAGATCAAAATTACAGCTACATTCCCCAGAGGCTCGCGCTGGATGACCGGGCCGCTTACGTTCACATCACTTCCAACAACACCATCAAGGGAACCCAGTGGCACCGCTACCCCGACTCGGGCGGGGTGCCCCTGGTGGCCGACATGTCTTCCGATATCATGAGCCGTCGCCTCGATCCGGGACCGTTCGGCATCATCTATGCCGGCGCGCAGAAGAATATCGGCCCGGCTGGTGTCTGCCTGGTAATTATTCGCGACGACATGCTCGAACGGGTGCCCCAAGACCTCCCCAGTATGCTGAAATACACGACCTTTGCGGGCAAAAATTCCATGTTTAACACACCCCCCTGCTTTGCCATCTATACGATCCAGCTGGTGCTCAAATGGCTGGAAGAAACCGTGGGCGGCCTGGAAGCCATGGAGGCTCTCAACCGGAAGAAAGCCGGACGGCTCTACGACCTGGTGGATACCGACGGTTTCTATCGCGGCACCGCGCAAGCCGACAGCCGATCGCTGATGAACGTCACCTTCCGGCTGCCCAGTGAAGACCTGGAACAGCGTTTCGTGGCCGAGGCGCTGCGAAACGGTCTGGGGGGCCTCAAAGGCCACCGCTCGGTGGGTGGCTGCCGGGCATCGATTTACAATGCCGTGCCCCCGGAGGGCGTGGAGGCATTGGCGCAGTTTATGGAAGAGTTTGCCCGGCGCAACGGATAATGTCCCTTCCGAAATGGTCTTTGCGGTCCCGACCGGCGTTCTCCGCATGTTTATCGGCTGCGGCGTACATTCGTGCGCCTCACCCAAAGCCCTTGTGCGGCCTTGATCAGAGCAAAAAATCTTTATTTCCGAATCGCGCCTTGACCTGATTTGGTTTCCGCCGTGATGAAGGCTTTAAAAAAAAGTCCGTATCGGGGAAGACTGGTAAAGCAATCAGGATTCGGCGGCCCAACTGCAAGAATACCGCCATCGCGGGTGCCGCAGGCAACCGGTAAACCCTGGACGGTCATCTAGTGGTGTGTTTCGCGAGCCTGATAGGGGGCTTTCCAGCCCGAGCATGGCATGAAAAAATGGGTGCCAATGGAGTTTACCGAAAATGTTCCCTGAATTAAATGCAGATGGGTGCCAATCGGCCGGGTAACCCTTTGTGAGCGGCATTTTTTCGAAAGAACCGTTTAACTACTTTCACCCTGCGGGTGCGCCGGAGACATCCCTTTCCGGCGTTATCGGGAGCTTGCAGTAGCGTGCGTGCCGCGGCGCGCCTGAATGTCTTGTACGGGAGGCGGCCCGCGCGTGAAATATCCAGGCTAACCATCCCTATCTCAGCGGCGAAGTCAAACGCTCCCCCTGGTCGTATTCCACCACCATGTCTTCTTCCCCCATTTCTCTGCTGTCATTCGGCGCCAGCGGGATTTTGCCGCCCCCCGCGGGCAGATCGATCACCTACTGCGGCACGCCAAGGCCGGACAGGTGGCCGTGCAGCGTGCGCAAGATGGCCAGCCCGCAACGGACGGGACCGGAAATGGTCGGGCGCACCTGAATGACCACCAGGCGGCGCATGAGTGCCTGCATGGCCTCCGGTGCACCATTCACGCCGCGCAAGAGAACCGTCTGGCATCCCACGGGTATGCTGACCTCGACCAGGCGAGGTGATTGAATATGGGTGTTGAGACAGAGGGGGGCCAAGTGCTGCAGCAGGGCGGCAAGCGCGGGGGTGATCCGCCGGGGCAGGGTGGCCGGCACCCGGCTGTGGATCCGAATCGTCTCCCCATGGGGACTGTCATGCAGGCCGGCCAGAAGCCATTCTAACGGCCCACCATGTCGCCAGACCAGGGCCAGATCATAAGGATTGATTCGCATGGGAGCGTGAGCAGCCCCCCGGTCGATGACGTTCCGGTCGACGGACAGATCGCGGGTTAGGCCTTCGACCGCGGTGAGGATGCCGGCCGACGGGGTCTGCCAGTCCGCCGGCGGTTGTTGCCGGGGGTCGATCGCGGTGGAAAAGCGAGCATGCTTGCGGCCCTCTTTTGCACGGTCCTGGTATCCATGGGGCTTGCGGCGCCCCCTGTATTGCAATCAAAGCTTTTTTATAATATATTTTAATGGTTAGGTAAGTTAAGGAAAACGGCGGTCAGCAACCATCCGGTTGCCCAAGCCCGACCAAATACGCCTGCCGCCTATGCCTCCATCACCCGGAAGCCCATGCGGAGTAGGGGCGGATCGAATGGATCGACGGGTCAGGGAGCGTCAAGATGCAGAAAGTGTTCATCACCAGCAACAACAAAGTCACCTTTGCCTGTCCCCAATGCAAGAAAACCCGTACGGTGGACGTGACCAAACAGAAGGCTTTGGAAAAGGCGGTTAAAATCAAGATCCACTGCAACTGCGGACATGATTACCCGGTCATGCTCGAGCGGCGCAAACAGTTTCGCAAAGAGGTCAGCCTCCCCGGAACATTTACCCGGATCTACCATCAGCGCCGGGCCGGAAGCGGAACCATGGTGGTCAAAGACGTCTCCCGCAACGGGCTCTCGCTCAGGGTCAACGACGCCTCCTACATCAAGGTCGGTGATATCATCGAAGTCGATTTCAAGTTGGACGACACCAAACGCTCCCCCATTTTGAAGGAGGTTATTGTCCGTAAAATTGTTGGACACGATCTGGGAACCGAATTTATTTCTATCGACGCCGGCAATGCTTCCGATAAAGCGATTGGTTTCTATTTGATGGCCTGACGGAAGTGATCATCCCCTCCGGCACCCGCCCTCGTCGTCTTCCGCCGTTTCTCGGTGCTCCCGTAATACATTTCAACCCCGCGCTGGGCCGCATTCGCGATCGTTGCCCCTTCGGATAGCGACGCGCGCCACTGTGGCGGCGATGGTGGTATTGCGAAGGGATGGTCTGCCGCAGGGTGACATAACCCAAGCGCACCCATGATCCGGCCTGGTGGGTGTCATCTTCCCGCAAGGCTCCCCACCAGGATCGATCGAACCGCCGGAAGCGGCCCGCCCTTTGAACACGCGCGGGATCCGTCCTGGACAAAGCCTATCGAATCATCTAAGGAATATGTCGATCGATCCGGCCCCAACCCATTCGCCCGGGGAACCGGGAAAAAGGAGGCCTGGAATGGGGAATTGCCCAATCTGCGGCAACATGCATAACGTCGGTTTCGTGGCCACCCGCCTGGCCGGCACCGACGGGGTTTCCTTGGAGACCCAGAAATGGGCCCATGTCTTCGCGGAGGCCGGGTTCAACTGCTTCTATTTTGCCGGTGAACTCGATACGCCCGCGGCACGCTCGTTCGCCGCCCCTCGCGCCCATTTTCGTCACCCGGAGATTATGGAAATCTACCGGAATTGTTTTGGTGTCCAGAAACGCAGTATTCAGATCACGGAGAAAATTCACCGTTGCGCCCTGCACCTCAAAGAGCAGCTTTACCGTTTCATCGAAACCTTCGACATCCAGCTGCTGGTGCCGGAAAACGCCTTGACGATTCCATTGAACCTGCCGCTGGGCATCGCCTTGACGGAACTGATTTCGGAAACGTCCCTGCCGACCATTGCCCATCACCATGATTTCTTCTGGGAGCGACAGCATTTTCTGACCAATGCGATCTGGGAATATTTGAATATGGCTTTCCCGCCACATCTGCCTTCCATCCGGCACGTGGTGATCAACTCCTCGGCCGACAATCAGTTGAGCCTGCGCACCGGTATTTCGGCGACGGTGGTGCCGAATGTGATGGATTTCGAGCACCCGCCCGAACCGCCCGACACCTATGCGCAGGATGTGCGCCAGAATCTTGAGATCGACGAAGACGAACTGCTGGTGCTGCAACCCACACGGGTGGTAAAACGCAAGGGGATCGAACATGCCATAGAGTTCGTCCGACGCCTGGGACGCAAGGCCACGCTGGTCATTTCCCACGCCTCCGGCGACGAAGGTTATGATTATGAGCAGCGGGTGCGTGACTATTCGCGCCTGATGGGGGTGAAAACCCGCTTTGTGGCCAACATAATCAACGAGACACGCGGCAGGACCGATGACGGCCGCAAGATCTACACCCTGGAAGATATCTATCCCCATGCCGATCTGGTGACCTATCCCTCCAGCTTCGAGGGGTTTGGCAATGCTTTCCTGGAGGCGGTTTTCTTCCGCAAACCCATCGTCGTGAACACCTACGCCATCTACCAGATGGATATTCAACCCAAGGGTTTCGCGGTGATTCAGCTCGATGGCTACGTGACCCAAGCGGCGTTGCAGGCCACCGTGAAGGTCTTGGATGACCCGCAAGCGCGGCAGGAAATGATTGACGGGAATTATGAAATTGCGCGCAAATGCTATTCTTACCGGGTGCTTAAACGTAAGTTGGGCGGGTTGATCGAGGACTGCCTCGCCTGCTGGTCTTGATTGCTCTGCCCTGCGCAGACGGTTTCCCGTTGGAAAGGCGTTCATGACGACACCCCATCAATGGCGGCTCGCCATAACCGAAGGGCTGCACAAAGGGATACGCGGCACCCTGTGGATGCTCAAAATCCTGGTACCGTGTTCCCTGTTGACCTTTTTAATCGATACCAGCGGTCTGCTGGGCCAAATGGATTATGTGCTGGCGCCGGCCATGGGGTTGTTGGGTCTGCCGTCGGAGGCGGCCTTGCCCCTGGGGGTGGGTCTGCTGGCTGGCATCTATGGTGCCGTGGCGGCCCTGGCCGTTCTCGATTTGGGCATGACGGCGACCACGCTGGTGGCCGTTTTTCTGCTCATTTCGCACAGCCTGATCCAGGAGGGAATCGTTCAGGCGCGCTCGGGGCTTCCTTTTTTCAAAGCCACCCTGGTGCGCCTGGCGGCATCCGTGGCGTGCGTTGTGGGTCTATCCCGCCTGCTGCCCAAGGACATGGGCCTCAACCCCTCGATCGCCTCTTTAGCGCCGGCCGCCGAGCCCTTTGGGTCGCGTTTTCAAGACTGGCTAGGGGACACCGGAATCCTCTGCGTGCAGATTTTGGTCATCATCACGGCGATGATGATCGTCTTGGAGCTGTTGCGGGCGGCCCGCATCATTCCCCGACTGGCCCGCATCCTGAGGCCGATCCTGTGGCTGATGGGGCTCCCTCCAGGGGTGGGCATGCTTTGGCTGACGGCAGCCGTTTTCGGTTTGTCCTACGGGGCGGCGGTGATTGTCGAAGAGACGCGAAACGGCGCCTTTGCCAAAGAAGACATCAAGCGCCTGCAGCTGTCCATCGGTATCAACCATGCGCTCATCGAGGACCCGGCCATTTTTCTGGCCCTGGGGATTCCCGCCATCTGGCTCTGGGGGCCGCGACTGGTGGCCGCGCTCCTTGCCGTTCATCTCTACCGCCTTTGGCATTTCGGGCGCCGGCGCCGTCGCAGCCACGGTACGAAGCGAACGGTTACCGATCCTGCGGGGTCTGGCGGTTGATGCGCTGACCGTCCGGCAGCCGCCTGGTTGGCGCAAGGGCCCTTGCTGGTGGCGGTCGTTGTTGTCAACGCGTGGGCCAAATGGTTCCATTGCACAATGCCGGCGCCGCCCTATGTTTATAAGGCAAGGCCCGCAATGCTTGGGAAGCCGCCCCCAACGTTGAGTGGGCCGAAGGCGTGGCGCGATTTTTGGGCAATGTTTGAATGCGCGCTGGACACAGGGTGGACCCTAGACCCCCCGCCTGATATCCTCCGTCGGGATGGAGACCGGGATGAAATTAGAAGCAGGGGAAGGTGAGCATGTTCAGATTGCTGTGTGGCTTGTGTTTGGTGTTGGGTCTGCTGGTGGGCGATATTGGCATCGGCGCGGCCGCCGATGAGGACCCCGTCGTTGCCCGGATCGACGATGTGGTCATCCGCCAGAGCGAGTTAAAAAAATATATCGATGAGGTGCGTCGGCAAAACAAGGACGCTCTTCGCACCCCTCAGGAACGCAAGATCTATCTGGAGCAGATCATTGAGATGAAATTGCTGGCCCAGGAGGCCCGCCGGGTGGGTCTCGACAAGGATTCCGACGTGCTGCAGCGCATGGATATCATTCTGGCGCGGCAGTATTACAATCGCCTGCGGGAGGGCCTGAATCCACCGGCGGATGAATTGAAGGCCTACTACGCCAACAACCCCCAGGCCTTCCAAGCCCCCGAGGAGGTTCACGTCAAGCATATCATCGTGGGATCGCGGGAGGCGGCGGAAAAGGCCATGACGGAACTCGATACGGGGCGCAGTTTTGAGTCCGTGGCGCGTGAAACCAACATGGATGACTCCAAGGAGCGCGGCGGCGATATCGGCTGGTACCCCCGGGGTCGATTGGTGCCGGAATTTGAAACGGCCGCCTTTGCCCTCCAAAAGGGTGAAGTCAGCAATATTATTCCAACGCGCTATGGCTTCCACATCATCAAGCTCGAGGATCGACGCCCAAGCCGGTTGAAACCTTACGAAGAGGTCCAAGAGGAGGTCCGGCGGCGGGTGATCGAAGTGACCGTTGAACGACGGCATAAGGAAATCGTCGCCAAACTGCGCCAGGGCCGGAATGTGCAAGTGTATCCTGAAGCGATACCCTAAAGACGATCGAAAGGCCGTCCCGCGCACGAGGGCGCTGGCCGATGGCAGGGGAGCCGATTTAACGGCAGGCGCGTTCCAAACCGTAATGTCGATCGATCAAGGTTTAGCCGGTCGGCCAAAGCCTGGCAACATTTTCAGGGGATTGTTTTGCTGCTTATCGTCGTGTTGATCTGTGTGGGGTTCGGGCTGCTTTTCAAAGGTGGCGATTTTCTGGTCACCGGTGCCGCCGGTATCGCCCAGAAAAAGAATATTCCGCCCTTTATCGTCGGTATTACGCTGGTGGCCTTCGGCACCAGCGCCCCGGAGCTGTTCTTCAATATCATCTCCGCGCTGCACGGCAATGCCGCATTTGCCCTGAGCAATGTTTCGGGTAGCAACCTGATCAACATCTGTATCGGCATCGGTGTCAGCGCGATGATCGCGCGTCTACCGATCCCGCGGCAGAAGTTCGTCAAGGATCTGGTCTTCCTCTTTGGGGGGCCTTTGTTGATCGTGCTATTCATTGTTTTCTCCAGCCGTTCTGCGCTGACATGGGTGCACGGCCTGTTGCTTTTTGTCGGATTTGGCACCTATCTTTTCCTGACCAAAAAAGAGCTGACGCGGCAGAGCAACCTTTTACCGCCAACCGCGGAAGGTAGTGTGAAGGAATCCTGTAAAAGAGAATGGGGCATTTTCCTGCTTGGCGGCGTGATGCTCTACATCGGGGGAGAAATCATCTTCCGCAACGCCCTGGCGATCGTTGACCGGCTGCAGATTTCCGAATCCATCGTCGGGTTGACGGTCATCGCGGTGGGCACGTCCATACCGGACTGCGCGGCGAGCATCATCGCCGTCATGAAACACCAGAAAGACATTGCCATCGGCAATATCCTGGGCAGCAACATTTTCAATATTTTCCTCGTGCTGGGGGCCACCATCTTGGCCTACCAGGCGCCCATCATGTTCGACCCGAGCCATTTTTTCGACTACCTCTCCGTGACGCTCTTGTCCCTCCTCCTTTTTTCCGTCGTGATGGTACGACAGTCCTACGGTCGCATCATCGGACTGATGACGCTGGCCTACTACCCCCTGTCGCTGCTGGTGCGGGTCTGGTATTTCCGTTGAGCGGCGCCGGCCATAAACCGGCGGCACGTCAGACGGGCCGTTTGCTTGCCCCTGCGGGCATCGGCGCGCAACGCGCCGCGGACCTTGGGCCACAAACCTGTTCCACGGTGAACCGGATCTTCGTCATTGAGGCCGATGCCGTGGGGGGGCGCACACGGCCATCCTGGTGATGACATCACGAGCCCATCAATGGCGATCGGTTTCCCGGGTGCCCTCCAACCACCTTTACCTGTGAATGCGAAACAACCGGTGGCCGACCTGATGGGGCTTTATCCCCGCTTCCAACGGGATCCCGATCATCACGGCGAAGGGCTCGGCGGAGGCCTAATCTTCGTCTCCGCTCCCAGCAAGACCGGCAACAATGCGCTGATCATGGTCAACGGCGCCCATGGCCTGCGGGAAGGGCGCCTTATCGTGATCGCCGCCTGAATCGGCAGGCCAACCGAACGCTTTTATCCTCCCCCAAGGTTAAAACCTGCCTGGCCCTTCTCTTTAGACGCCTGATCCCCGCCGGCATGTGCCCGGGGCTGTTGGCGGCGGTCGGCGTGGCCTTCCATCGAAAGAGACGCGGCCGGTTTCATTTTTACAGCCAACACCAAAACGGTTGCCGATGATCAATAAATGCAATATATTTGCATTAGCACGATTATTTCCGAACGGATCAGAGAGGGCTAAATTTATATTCATTTTGTGTGGTTATTCAGAACCTGGCCCTTTGCATGGGATACAATCGCCTGCCCTTTCGGCATTCTGGCGCAAGGGTGGGACCTGAAGGGAAAGTTCACGGTTGGCGCCTTTTTCGCGAATAATAGCCTCAATTCAGGCCTTTTTTTTCCTGTGGGTAGCCTCCGCCGGTGCCGTGGAGCGTATTCCGGCAATCGTTAGCATCCTGCCCCAGAAATACTTCGTGCAACAAATTGGCAAAGATAGGGTCACGATTCAGGTCATGATTCAACCCCGTGCCGACCTTCACACCGACGAACCCAAACCCAGCCAAATGGTGGCCATTGCCAAGGCCAAACTTTATTTTGCGATTGGCATCCAGTTGGAGAAAGCGCATCTGGATAAGATGGTCGCCATGAACCCAACGCTTCGCGTGGTTCGCACGGATCGCGACATCGCGAAAATCCCCATGCCCCCTCACTTTCATGATCGGCAGGGAGACCACGCGACCGACAAAGGCCATCAACACGCTATGGAACGCCGGGGCCTCGATCCCCATATCGGGTTGTCACCGTCCCTGGTGAAGGTTCGGGCCCGGGCCGTGCTGGGCGCCCGGGAGGAGATCGACCCGGCCCATGGCCGCCAATACCAGGCCAACTTTCAGCCATTCGTATCTGAAATCGATACCCTGGACACCGCCTTAAAGGACTCTTTTGCGGACAAGCAGGGCATGCGGTTTATGGTCTTCCATCCGGCCTGGGGTTATCTTGCCCATGCCTACGGGCGCTTACAGGTGCCCATCGAGGTGGAAGGCAAAGCCCCCAAGCCGGCCCGGCTCAAAGAGATGATCCGGTTTGCCAGGGAAAAAGGCATCCGGGTGCTGTGCGTGCAACCCCAGTTTTCCGCCAAGCGTGCGGCGCTTGTGGCCAGGGAAATCGGTGGCCGGGTGGTTTCGGCCGATCCGCTGGCCGGGAACTGGCCGGTTAATCTGGGTGCCGTGGCCGACCAATTGAACGCTGCTTTGCCATAGAAAGGCCCCCATGCCCGACGCCATCGTCGAAATCAGCGATCTGACCTTCTCCTACAACGGCCTACCCGTGGTTGAGGATATCAACCTTGTCCTCCGCCCGAGGGATTTTGTGGCCATGATCGGCCCCAACGGGGGCGGCAAAACCACCCTGCTGAAGTTGATGCTGGGGTTGCTGACACCGGATAAAGGCCAGATCCGCATCAATGGTGAATCTGCCCCTAAGGCGTCTTCCTGTATCGGTTACGTGCCTCAGGACGTGCATATCAATCGTCGTTTTCCGATCACGGCCATGGATGTGGTCCTCATGGGCAAACTTGATCCGCGAAAACGCTGGGCCCGTCAAACGGCCGCCCATCAGCGGGAGGCCATGGTCGCCTTAGAGCGCCTGGAAATGGGTGTGCATGCTGAAAAAAAGATCGGAACCCTCTCCGGCGGTCAGCTCCAGCGGGTGTTCATCGCCCGCGCCTTGGTGACCCAACCCAAATTGCTCTTGCTGGACGAGCCCACGGCCAGCATCGACACCAAGGGTCAGGCCGACTTTTTTAAACTTCTCAAAGCGCTCAATGAGGCGATCACCATTATCGTGGTCAGTCACGATCTGCTTGTGATTTCCCGGTATGTCAAATCCGTGGCCTGTGTGAACAAGCGACTGCATTATCACGACCAGGCCGAAATCACCGGCGAAATGATGGAGACCATGTATCCCTGCACAGTGGAAGAGGTGTGTCCCGTGGAACTGGTGGCCCATGGCCTGCCGCATCGGGTGTTGAAAGATCATTCGGGGGAAGAAAGATGATCGAGGCTCTTCAGTTCGAGTTCATGCGCCATGCCCTAGTGGCCGGCTTGCTGGCCAGCGTGATCTGCGGCATCATGGGTACCCTGGTGGTGGTCAACCGCATCGTATTTCTCTCCGGCGGTATCGCCCACGCCGCTTATGGCGGCATCGGACTGGCCTTCTTTTTCGGTTGGCCGTACATGGCCGGAACGATCGGTTTTTCGCTGGCCACGGCCATGCTCATGGCGGCCGTCACCCTTAAGGCCAGACATCGTGCGGACACGGTCATTGGCGTCATATGGGCCATGGGGATGGCCTTCGGTATTATCCTGATCGACTTGACGCCGGGTTACAATGTTGACCTGATGAGCTATCTGTTCGGCAGCATTCTCACGGTTCCGGCCACCGATCTTTATATGATGATCGTCGTCGGCGTGTTGATCACAGCCCTCGTGGCCTATTATTACAAGGATCTTCTGGCCCTGTCCTATGATGAGGAATTTGCCCGCATTCGGGGGGTGCCGGTCAAAAGGCTCTACTTCACGCTGATCGGCATGCTGGCCGTAACCATCGTGATGGTCATTCAGGTCGTGGGACTCATTCTGGTCATTGCCTTGCTGACCATTCCGCCTTTCATCGTCGAAAAGTATGCCAAATCCCTGGCGCAGATGATGGTCGGCGCCAGCTTGCTGGGCGCCTTGTTCACGATCAGCGGCCTGTGGCTGTCTTTCCGGTATGATCTCACCTCCGGTGCTTCGATCATTATGGTGGCGGGAATTGTTTTTTTAATCTCGCTGCTGATCGACCGCCTGCGCGGGCCGGCCAAATTACATAGTCCCAAAGCGGCGGCCGAAGCAGGGAGCGTCGCCGCCGATTAGACCCAAGGAATGTCATGTGCCTTCACTGTAATTACCGCGATATGTTGGCCTCGGCGGCCCTAAAAGCGACGACCAACCGCCTGCGCGTTCTGGAAATTGTCGGCAACAACAGTTTTCCGCTTTCGGCCGACGATATCTTCAAAACCCTGGAGCGCAGCCGCACGATCAACCGGGTGACGGTCTATCGAATTCTTGACCTGCTGGTGGATCACGGCCTCGTCGAGCGGCTCAGCACCGGTGGCCGCGCCGCCTATTACGGCCTGGCCCCCAACGCCTTCCATGCGCCGCACCCCCATTTCTATTGCAAAGCTTGCGGGCAGATGGATTGCCTCAATCCGCAGAGTCTCAACGTGGATACCGAACCGCTGTGGAAGACATTCCCCGGCCAGATTGACAAAATCGAGGTACGCATCGACGGTATCTGCAAGAACTGCCTGAAATTGCCACCCCAAGGGAAAAATTGATCGCCGCTCAAGATGGCCGCTCGGCGCTTTCGGGGCGCAGGCGCACAAGCCCGCGCATTTCAGAACGCAGCGGATACCATTTTCACCCTGCGGGCGGGCCCGGGAAATCCCTTTCATTCGCTATCAGGCGCTTGCGGTGGCAGGCCTAGCGCGGCACTCCGGAAGGCTTTGTAATGAAGGCCTCAAACTTGCGATATGTCCGGGCTAATCAGCGGATGGGTCCAGGCCTTCCAAGTGGGCGGCATCTCCCCAGGTTTTTATAACCCAGCGGCGCGAGCCGTAGAAAGATCCGTATTGAATGATGCTGAGGCTGGCATTGGACGGCAAGACACAGCGCGGCTGCTCCAGACCGAGGTGCGCCACATAGCGAAAGATATTGTCCAAAACCCCGCCATGGGCGATCAAAACGATGCTGGTGCCCGGTTTGGCATTCGCCCACGCCTCGATCGCAGCAATATTTTTTTGGTAGTGCTGCCGGTGGGTTTCACCTTCCGGAATTTCAAAATCGGGATTTTCGGTGATCAGGGACTGGTAGACTTCGGAATGGTTTTGAAGAATTTCCTTGAGGTTGAGTCCTTCAAGGACCCCGTAGTGCCGTTCCCGGAGACGTGCATCCAATTGAACGCTGTGGCCGGTATATTGAGCAATGATGTCGGCGGTTTCCCGGGCACGCCCCAGATCGCTGCTGATCAGGGTGTCGATGGTCATGGATTTCAGCCGTTGGCCGATGGCCCGAGCCTGGGCCCGGCCACGGGCCGTCAGCGGGCTGTCGCCATGACCTTGAAAGCGCATTTCATGGTTCCAGACCGTTTCGCCATGGCGCACGATGATCATGGATAGGGGAGGGGCTGAAGGTGACGGCAAGATCGCATTTCCTTGGCTTCAAGAGTGAACCCGCCGTGATCTTGCGCTCGGAATGGCTCTAGCGCTTCTCCGATCAAACAAAAAGCGGGGGGCGGTTCGGTCCGCCTCCCGCTTTACCGGGTTCTCCGGGTGGCCGTATTTATCCTCAGGGCTTGGCTTCTCCCGCTGCCGGAGGCTGGTTTGCAGAGGCCTCCTTGAGTTGCTGGGCTTCCGCCTCCAAGGCCGCTTTTTCGGCCGCCGCTTTTTCAGCGGCCACCTTGGCTTTTTCGTGGTCGGCAAGGACGGCGTTGGCTTCTTCGATTTTGCGCTGAACCATTTCCGCTTCTGCGGCCGTCAAATCGTACCCCGCGGCTTCCTTCAGAAACCCGATGGCTGCCGTCGCGCTCTCGATCGTACCCCGGTTGAGCGCGGCCTGGGCTTTGTTGACCAGGATCTGCATGCGGATGCCGATCAACCGCGAGCGCGCCGCATCCCGCAGCTCCCGGTTGGGGGCGTAACGGATGGCCTCTTCGAGATTGCTGGTCAGACCGGCCGTATCGGGAATCCCCGGCACCTCGAGGATCGCATCGGCTTTTTCAATGTAATACTGGTACATCAGGCGATAGGCGTCCTGCCAGGCGTAAACATCCTTCCGTTCCGGGGGCATCTGGATGCCCGGCATGATCATCAGGCGGGTTTGGCCCATGGGCGTGAAGGTGCCCCGCCAGATTTCCACGGCACCGTCCTTTTCTTCGATATAGTATTTCTTGGTATTGGAATAGCTGGAGAAGATCAGCAGCATGATGATGGCACAAAAAGCGATTATCCCGATCTTGGTGGGATTGATAGCGCTGCCCATGCCGGTGGCTGTTTCGGCCGGAGGCGGCGGTATCTGCTCGGCGGCGCTAGGCCGAGCCTCCTCTTCAGCCTTGCGTTGGGCCTCCTCTTCAGCCTTGCGTTGGGCTTCTTCTTCGGCCTTGCGTTGGGCTTCTTCTTCGGCCTTGCGTTGGGCTTCTTCTTCGGCCTTGCGTTGGGCCTCCTCCTCGGCCTTGCGTTGGGCTTCTTCTTCGGCTTTGCGCCGGGCCGCTTCCTCGGCTTCTGCTTTGGCGGCCAATTCCAGGGCATATTTCTCGCCGGCGGCCTTTATTTCGGTCCAGTTAAATTGGCGCCACAGGTATGTTTTGGCCTTCTTCGCATCGTCATCAGACATGCCGCTGAAAAAGGACGGTGCCTCAGATGTTGGGGCCTGGGCGGCATCCACGGGTGGCCGGTAGAGCGTGCCCGTGGGATAAAGATCGAACTTTTTACTCAGCAGTTCTTTGCGGGTCGGTTTTTTGACGGCGGGTTTCTTTTTGGCCGGTGCTTTGGCCTTTGATGGCTTGGCTTTGCTCACGGCCGTTTTTTTTGCGCTTGTTTTTGGGGCCGTTGATTTCTTTGCGGTCGCCGCCTTTTGGGGTGTTGCTTTCTTTTTGGCCGGGGCTTGCTTGGCGGTCGTGGCTTTTTTGCCCTTGGGGGCCGCCGTCTTTTTGCTTGCGGTTTTCTTGCGGGTCGCTTTTTTGGCGGCCGCCTTCTTTTTGGCCGGCTTCTCCTTGTCCGCTTTAGCAGCCGTCTTTTTTTTGGAAGTGGATTCGAGTAAGCTGTCTTTTCCCATAAAAACCCCTCTAAATGAATGTTGATGCCGCCGCAGAATAATGGCGCGTTGTCTCAACGTTCGGGAATGGATCCGCAGTGCCGGCCCATGAAAATCCCATTCAACCTGGTCGTCACGCAGCCTCCCGCGGCCCTCGCCATGGGGACGGTTGCACACGGCGTTTAGGGGTGCGTGCCTCCCGGATTTGACGCTTCTTACCGGTCCATCAATGTTGGTGGCCTGAAAAAGGAATGGTCATTAAGCTATTTTCCATACAGGATTTACGACTTATTTGGCAATGATTAATTTAATGTAAAATGCAAATTGCGCCATGATCGCAGGCATCCAGCTTACAGGGCGTCACGCCCTTGCAGGGACGGTCTCTTATGGAAATTTACAATACAATATCAGACAAATACGCTGCTCTGAAGGCCAATTTGGAAAAGCTGCCCTCCCTAGCGGTGGCTTTTTCCGGTGGGGTGGACAGCTCCCTGTTGCTGGCAGTGGCGATTGATGTGCTGGGCGACCGGGTCGTGGCCTTGACGGCGGATTCTGCTCTGCATCCGACACGTGAAATCAGGGCGGCGGTCGCGGTCGGTGGTCTCCTCAAAGCGCATCACATCTTGATCCGAACAGACGAAATGGATCAAGCGCTTTTTCGGGCCAATACTTTCGATCGGTGTTACCGTTGTAAAAAAATGGTCTTCGGACATCTCTTAAAACGCGCGGCCAAGCTCGGGATCGGGCATATGGCGCACGGCGCCAACCGCGACGATCTCAAAGACTACCGGCCGGGTCTGCAGGCGGCCAAAGAAATGGGCATTCGCGCGCCCTTGATCGCGGCCGACCTGTCGAAAGCGGAAATTCGTAGGCTGGCCCGGGATCGCGGGCTGCCGAATTGGAATCGGCCGGCCATGGCTTGCCTGGCCTCGCGCATCCCTTATCACACCCCCCTCAGCCGAACGCTGTTGGCCCGGGTGGAAGCGGCCGAGAACCTGCTGGAAGATTTGGGTTTCAGGGGGGGACGTATTCGCTCCCATGGTGACGTGGCGCGTATCGAACTGGCCACCGAGGAAGATCTGGCCCAAGCCCTCGCGCCCGCGAAGCGCAACCGCCTCGTCGCGGGATTGAAAGCGGCCGGTTTCACCTACATTGCCCTCGACCTGGAAGGTTATCGTCAGGGCAGCTTGAATGCGCCGCTGGTCGATCGCTCGGTGGGTTGATCGTGGCGGGTGTCAGAAGGGCCAGAACATGGGGATCAGGATCGTGCCGGCGGCGATGACGATCAGGTTGAGCGGACCGCCCAGCTTGAGGTAATCCACGAATTGATAGTTGCCTGGGCCGTAAACCATGAGGTTGGTCTGATACCCGATGGGTGAGGCAAAGCAGGCGCTGGCCCCGAAGCAAACGGCGATGATAAAGGGTCGGGGGTCGACCCCCAGCGATTGGGCGGTGGACACCGCCACCGGAAGCAGCAGGACAGCGGTGGCGTTGTTGCTTAAAATATGGGTGCCCACGCTGGTCAAGAGCAGGAAACCTCCCAGGACGATCGTCGGTCCGGCACCGGCGAAAAGCTGCAGAAAGGCATGCGCATAGAGATCCGTGGCGCCGGTTTTTTGCATGGCCTGGCCCAGGGCGATCGTGCCCACGATCAACAAGAGCACATCCGCCCGCAGTTCCCGGTAAGCGGTGCGCAGATGCAGGCAACCCGTCAGGATCATCGCCAGTACACCGGCCATCGCCGCCACCATGATAGACAGCATCCCCGTGGCGGCCGCGGTCACCACGCCCCCGAAAATCAACAGCGCTCGCCCGGCCAAGCGCTTGTGAACGATTTCGTGATGGACATCTTCGATGACGATGAAATCGCCTTCCCCGCGCAGGCGCTCCACCTTGTCCAGGGGGGATCGTACCAGCAGGATGTCGCCCACCCGCAGGCGCCGGGTGTGGATTTTTAGATCCGCGTAGTGGTGACTGCGGCGTTTGATGGCCAGAATCTGGATTTCGTCGTCCCCGAACAAGCTTGTGTCGGGCACCCTGGCGCCCAGCATTCCGGATTGCGGCGGTACGACGAGTTCGACAATCAGGTGCTCTGGGTCGCCACCCGTGATGGTCGGGTCGGTTTCCTCGTAAGGCAGGACGGCCAGCCCCTCGGCCAGGATGGCGACCAGATCGCTGGCCGAGCATTTCACCAGCATCAGATCTTCCGGGGCCAGACGCAAGCCGGCTTCATCCGGGTAATGGATGGCCGAGCGCCGGATGACCTCGACAATCTCCAGCGACGGGTGGAGGTCGATCAGGGCGCTGGAAGCCTTCCCGACCAGCGGGCTGGTATCCGACAGGAGAAGTTCCGCCAGATAAGTTCGGTTTTCGCCGTCTTCGATATGGCAGGTGGCGGCGGCATGACCGGGCATCAGACGCGAAGCGGTCAGGGTCAGAAAAAGGATGCCGACAACCGCCACGGGCAGCCCGACCGAGGCCAACTCGAACATTCCAATGGGGGCAAAACCGGCCTGCACACTCAGATCGCTGACGATAATATTGGTCGATGTCCCCACCAGGGTGCAGGTGCCCGCCAGAATGGAGGCATAGGAGATCGGGATCAGAAACTTGGAGGGGCTGAGGCCATACTCGCAGCTGATGGCCAACATGATCGGGATGAAAAGAACCACCACCGGTGTGTTGTTGATAAAGGCCGAAGCTGCGGCCACGATGAGCAAACTCATCAAAAGCGCCAGGCGGTGGTTGCCCCGGGCCATGGCGATGACCTGTTGGCCGATGAAACCCACCGCACCGGTCCGGATCATGCCCCGACTCATAAGAAACATGGCGGCCACCGTGATTACGGCCGGGCTGGCAAACCCGGCCACGGCTTCTTTGGGATCCAGGACACCCGTTACGGTCAGGGCGACCATGATACCCAGTGCCACCAGGTCCACGGGTGCCTTGTCGCTCACCAGCAATACCAGGGTCATCAGCAGGATTGCCGTAACCAGCCAAATCATCATGGATTGGGAACCCCTCGAAGTCGCGTTCGTGTGAAAATAATAGCTTAAAGCATAAGACCGAAATCGATTCAAGCCACCCGCGGGCTGCGGATCGGCCTTGGCGGCGATGTACGGTCGATATCGGCGCGGTGTTGTGATATGCGTGAACGGATCCGAAAGCTGAGGCCCTTGAATGACGCCCGACCCTATCCCAAGGCGACCGAAACGACTTGCCGACAGGTGAATGCATGGACGCTGTTGCCCTGACCCAAAAGCTCGTGCAGTTCGAAACCATCAACCCGCCGGGCCGCGAAGCGGCATGCGCCCGGTTTCTCGAGGAGCTGTTGCGTGAAGCCGGTTTTCACGTGCGAGGACATGCCTTCGATGCCGAGCGCACCAGCTTGGTTGTCCGAGGTCCGGGGGCAACGGACCGCCCCCCCATCGTCATGTCCGGTCATTTGGATACGGTGCCCCTGGGAGAGGCCTCCTGGACCCGCGATCCACTGGGCGGCATCATTTCCGGCGACCGGCTTTTCGGCCGTGGATCCAGTGACATGAAGAGCGGTGTGGCGGCCATGGTGGCGGCGGCCTGCATTGTGGGGCCCCATCCGGATCTGTGCCTGGTATTGACCGCCGGCGAGGAAAACGGTTGCCAGGGGGCTCAATATCTGGTCGACCAGGGGCTGCTGCCGGCACCGATCGGGGCTCTGGTGGTGGGGGAACCCACGTCCAATATTCCCCTGGTGGGGCACAAGGGTGTCTTGTGGTTGGAAATCGAAGTCACGGGGCAGACCGCCCATGGTTCGGCGCCGGAACTGGGCGACAACGCCGTCATCAAGGCCGCCCGTTTGATCGAAAATCTGGAAGGGCTGAAACTCGAGAACCAACCCCATCCCGTGCTGGGAGCCTTTTCACTCAACGTGGGCACGATACGGGGTGGCCAGAATATCAATTCCGTGCCGGATCGCGCCGTGATCGGCCTGGATATCCGCACGGTGCCCGGTATGACGCATGCCGAGATCGTGGCCGCGGTGGCGCGCTGCGGAGAGGATACGATGCGCATCACCGTTCTGACCGATATGGCCGGGGTGGCCACTGATCCGTCCCATGTTTGGATTCGGGAAGTCTTCCGGGTGGTCGCGGCTCGAACCGGCATACCGCCGGCGCCACAGGGGGCGGCTTATTTTACCGATGCCGCGGCCCTGCACGCCGTCGGCCCGCCGCCACCCACCGTCATCCTCGGACCTGGTGAGCCGGACCAGGCGCACCAGACCGACGAATATGTCCGCCTGCCGCGCATCCATGAGGCGGTCGCCATTTATACGGATTTGATCCGCTCCTGGTGTAAACGGTAGGTCATGCGCCGCGCGGCCTTTTGGGGTTGTCAGCGTACCATCTCCGGGGTTGCTCGGAAGCGCTGAACGTTATAGGAAACATAGGAACGCTGTTGCGGCCATGGATTCCCATCAGGGTGCTATTGCCGAAGCCTGAAACCGGGCACCGCAGCACGCATCGGGTTCACGCATGAAGGAGGTGAGTACCATGGGCAAAGGTGATCGACGCAGCAAACGCGGCAAGATCTGGCGCGGATCCAACGGGAAGAAGCGTCCCAAGAAGAAGAACAAAGTTAAAAAATAGCGGCCGCCGCATTCGCCTCGCGGCTATCCTGGAGGAGCGGACAGCGGCTTAAATACGGCTGGACTGCGGCCTGAAAGCGATGATGATCGATCCCCAGGGCATCGAAACACCTGCCGTGGTTATTCAACGCCCGGCGCTGGATAATAATATCCGGCACATGCAGGATCTCGCCCGCACGCACGGTCTCAACCTGAGGCCCCATATCAAAACCCATAAATCTTTGGCCATAGCCCGTCTCCAAATGGATGCTGGGGCCTGCGGGATCACCGCCGCCAAAGTGGATGAGGCCCTGCCGTTCATCCGCGACGGCATCCCGTCGGTAACCCTGGCCCAACCCCAGATGATCGCCTCCAAGCTGGATCGGCTGCTGACCATTGCCCAGGCGCAGTCCTGCGATCTGCGATTGATTGTCGACAGCCGCCAGGGTTTGGATCTCCTGGCCGGCCGGGCCGCCGAGCATGGGTATCGGCCGGGGGTTTTGATCAAGATCGATGTGGGATTGCACCGTTGCGGCTGCCGGCCCGATGATCCCGCGATCTTGGCCTTGGCAGACATCATCCACCGGCATCCCTGGCTGCGGTTTGAGGGGCTTTTGTCCCATGCCGGTCACGCCTACGGGGCGCAGGATTCCACGACGGTGGCGGCCATCGCCGAGGATGAGCGCCAAACCATGCTGGCCGTGGCAAACCGTCTGAATCAAGCGGGCCTGCGGGTGCCGGAAATATCTGTCGGGGCGACCCCCACGGTTCTGGCGGCCCACAGGTTCGATGGCCTTACCGAGATCCGCCCGGGCAATTATGTGTTCATGGACCAGACCCCGCTGCGGTTGGGGCTGATTACCCATCAGCAAATTGCCCTGACGGTTTTGACCACCGTGATCAGCAGCAACGCGACATTCTTGATCGTCGATGCCGGCTCCAAGACCTTGAGCGCGGACAAGGGGGCCCACGGCGTCGGCGGCGGGGCCGGCTATGGCATTGGCTGGCCCCGGGATCGGTATTTGGCGGCCGGCCGGGAGTTGACCCTGACGCGGCTGTCGGAAGAGCATGGATTCATCACCCGCACGCATGACGATCTGCCCCTGGGAACCTGCCTGCGGGTGATCCCCAATCACGCCTGCCCGGTGGCCAATCTGGCCCGCGAACTGATCGTCCTGGACGGCCACAGGGCCTATGCCTGGCCGGTGGATGCCCGCGGCCGGGTGCGATAGCCTCACCTATTGATGACCGTGGTGGATGAACTCCGACGCGAACAGGCCAAAAAGACCAACGGTCCACCACCACCGGCCCGGCCGTCGGTCACCCCGGTGCTGTCGTGGGACGGTAGGCAAGCGCTTGAAGTCTTGTTGCCGCGCCGCGATTGCCCTGGCGGAACACCGCAAGGGCCCCCTGGCCCTGTTCCCGCCCACCTGGATTGCCCGTCGGCATCGGAGCGGCTTTCGACGCGGCGACAGGGTGCTGGCGGCGGTCCGTGAACGATCACGGATGTCATTTGCCCCCGTGTGTTGCCACAGGCCTCGGATATCTGTTTTCTCTATGGGGCCATACGGCCCATGACCATCTGCGGCTCGATCCGCCCGGTCCCCGATATCGCCTGTGGGCGCCTGAAGGCGCCTGGCAACACGGACGGGCGCTAAAGGACGGGCCGCCGTGACGTCCGGCCCTCGCAAAGATGCACCCGGGGATTCTCCCGTGCCCCTTGACAGTCCGGCCGGATTGGATGACAAGGGGCGGGACGCGACACGGCGCCGCTGTAGCCCTTCTGACCTTCTTCGAGCCCTGCCCAGGCGCGGAAATGGTCGAAGCCTCCGCGGGTTGGAATGGCTTCCAGGAGCGCATCAAGACATCATGCCAAGGGGGTATTTACGATGATCGTGGTGACCGGTGGGGCTGGATTTATCGGCAGTGCGCTGGTGTGGGCGCTCAACAGGCGTGGCGAGAATGATATTCTGGTCGTCGACCAATTGGGACAAACGGAAAAATGGAAAAACCTGGTGGGTCTGCGTTTCGCTGATTATGTGGATAAAAAGGTCTTTATCGATCAGCTTGCCGGGGGCCATTTCGGTGACCGCCTGCGCGCCATTCTCCACATGGGGGCCTGTTCCGCCACGACCGAAAAAGATGCCGATTTCCTGATGGAGAATAATTATCGCTACACTGCCCGCATTGCGGCCTGGCGTGAGACCCATCCCCGCTGCCGCTTCATTTATGCTTCCAGTGCGGCAACCTACGGTGACGGCGCCCGTGGCTACAGCGATGATGAGTGTGATCTCGCCCACCTGCGCCCACTCAATATGTATG
>JASFFM010000012.1:0-24123 GCA_050124295.1 Desulfobacterales bacterium
AACCCAGTCTTCGTTTTTCCCCATGGCCCGCAGGTGGATGGGGGATACCGGGAAACTGATGTGCACCCCGGCCGTGCGACAGCGTGCGGCAAGATCGAGGTCGCCTTCGAGGGCCCGGCACCAACTGGTCATCAGACAGTCCAAATCCAAATTCACCAGCGCGCGGATATCGGCGCGTGCGCTGCGGCCCATGGCGGGGATGCCCACTTCCAGTTCGTCGACGCCGGCCTTGGCCAAGGACCGGGCAATGGCCCCCTTGGTCGGCCGGTCGAAGGCGATCCCCGGGGCCTGCTCGCCGTCGCGCAGGGTGGTATCGATGATCCAAACGTGGCGCGGGTCGGAAACCGTGCCGTGATCGCCATTCGCGACGCCGATCATTGCAACGGCCCTTTGCGCCGCAGGCAAATAAGCTGGGTGAGCCGCCAGCCCAGACGGTCGTAAAAATCCAGGGCGCCGAAATTGGTCCGGTCCGCCAGCAGCTGCAAGCGTGTCAGGCCGCGTTCGGCCGCCCAGGACGTGAGCGCCGTCATCAGTTGCCGGCCCACCCCGCCGCCGCGGCGGTCTTCCCGCACCACCACATCCTCCACCAGGCCCACGGGCCCGCCTTCGGCCGTGGAGATCAGGATCTGGATCGTGGCCATGGCGATCACCTGGTCGTTTTCTTCGGCCACCAGAATGCAGCGGTGCTTGCCGCAGCCATCCAGAAAACGCATCAAGCCCCGACGCTGGCGCTCCGGATCGGGGACAAAGTCTTCCTCAAGGGCAAACAAGGCCTGCAGCAGTGCCACCATGGCCGCCAGGTCGCCCTGCTGCGCAGCTCGTATCGTCAGTATCTCGGCATCCATGCGGCTCTCCATGGAATGGACAAATAACGTCGCTCAACCAGCGCGACCAGGCCTTCGCATCCTGGCAGGCAAAACACCGCCCGCGTCGCCAAACCGGCCACCTCGAGCACACGCCCCAGGGGGATGCCGGGCGACAGGAGATCGATCATTTTTGATCCCCCACCCGTCCTTCGTCGATCTGCAGGCGAAGATCCTGCCGCAGGTTGCGCGACATGGTCCCCTGCGGCGGCATGGAGGCGTATCCGAATATCTTCTTCCAGGTCGATTTCAGGGCCCTCAGTCCTTTCGTTTTTCAGCCCTGGCCGCCGTCGCGTTCCGTATGGGTCGTCTTGGGATCGGCGAAACCAGGCGCTTGCAAATTCAGGCGGCGGTCTGCATGCCCTCCCAGGGGACGTGTTGCCGGGCGAAGCGGCGTACTTCGCAGCCCACAGCCAGAATCTGGCGAACCGCCCCGTCGTCCGGAGATTTCCGCCGGGCGGCCGAGAGGGTACAGATATCATCGATGGCTTCAATCCCTTTGATTCGGGCGGCCAGTTCCTCGTGCCCGGGGCAAACCGGCGCCAGGGCCGCCACCAGGCCGGACAAGGTGTGGTCGACGGGCATCTGCTGATGATACTGGCACACCCCGACCATGATTTTCTCGATGGCCATGGCCGCCAGCTGGAAGATCAATTCATTGTTGAACACCGCCGGTCGGGACAACCCCTGGGTGGCTGTTTTCAGATATTGGCGGCCGGCCAGGATATGATCCTGCCAGCCGGTGATGGATTGCATCGGCATCTCCGCTTTCTCTGTGATTACGACTTGTCTCTCATTGGGAGCGCAGGACAGGTGTCAGGCGATCCGCAGATTCTCGACCACGTCCCCATCCTCCAGGGCATCCAGGATGTGATCCACGGCAGCTTCACTTTCCACCTGGCCGTACCAGACGCCCTGGGGCTGAATCACCATCACCGGCCCGTGGTCGCAGGCCTTCATGCAGCCGGTGCTGGTGATCTGGGCGTCCAGGCCGCGGTCGAGAATTTCGTTTTCAATGTACGGCAACAGGGGTGCCGAGCCCTTCTTGTGACAAACTCCCTTGGGATCGCCATCGGCACGAAAACTGGCGCAGACAAACAGGTGGTATTCAGGTTTCTCCATTTCTCCTCCTTGGAACGGTTGTGTACATCGTCCGATATCTGCGTTACGTGTCCTCCCTCGTCGCTGCGGCGTACAATCCGTACGCCTCGCTCCTCGGGACTCACAAGCCTTGATCTCGAACGATCTACGCAACCGTCCGAGATGGAACTTTTATTTGGTTTTTTCTTCGTTACCCCCTGGCTGGGTGAAAAGGTTGTTCAAGCCATAGTATTTGGCGTGTTGGGGCTGGTAGATTTTGGTTCCAGGCAAGGCCCCGCCTGTTTTGAGACCACAAGCGTAGCAGCGCTACGTCGAGGATCGCAATCAGGCGGAAACGCCGCCCGGGGACGAAAGATGCCGGCCCTAACATGCTAAATCAGCCGCAGCCCATACCGCTGCCCGAACACGAACTCCCGCAGGCCGTCAACGTGCGTTTGACCATGTGGTTCAGGCTCTCGCCGGTAAAGACCGCCCGCACGGCTTCCTCGATAAGCCCTTCGATCTCCAGTACTTCGATGCCGGCCGCGGACAGCACCTTGTGCGGATTGCGCCCGACGCCGCTCACCAGCAGGGTGCTGCAATCCGACAGGCCATCTGCCAGGGTTTCCCAGCGCTGCTGGCCGCCGCCCTTAGGCGGGGTGGGGCGGGCATCGATTAATTGGATGCGGCCGTCTTTCTCACCGTAAACAAGTAATTTTTCCGCTTCTCCCAGGTGTTGGTTCACCAGCACACCCTCCATGCTGGCCACCGCTACGCAGGGACGCGGCGAGACCCGGACCGTCTTGGGGGTTGTTACATCCAGCCGCCGGCAGGCCGTTAGCGTGTTCATCAGTTCCTCGTCAGGGGCTTCCCCCAGCATACCGACGGCATCAGCCCGACAGCGGGTACAGTGGCGCATCTGTTTGACATGTGCGGCCGCCTTTGCCCGGATCGCCGCGACCGTTTTCTTTTCCGGTTCGACCAGGTCTTCGAAGTCCGACCCGGCATTGGGGTAATAGGGCATGGCGTTGAACAGATCTACGCCCAGCCCGGCCATGCGCTGCGCCACGGCTTCGATATGTTCTTCATTGATGCCGGGCAGAATGATGCTGTTGACCTTGACCATGATGCCGCGGGCCTTCAAGGCTATGATCGCTTCCCGTTGGCGATCGAGGAGAATGGCCGCCCCCTCCCCGGCGCGAACCACTTTTTTGCCCACCCGCATCCAAGAGTAGATCTGCGCGCCAATGGCCGGATCCACCGCATTGACCGTCACAGTGACATGACTCACGCTCAGTCTCGCCAGTTCGTCGATATAGGGCCTCAGGTTGAGCCCGTTGGTGGCCACGCAAAGAATGACTTCCGGGAACCGGGCCCGCACCCGGGAGAGGGTCTCCAGGGTTTCTTTAGGATTGGCAAAGGGGTCCCCTGGACCGGCAATGCCCACCACGGAAATGTTGCCCTTATGGGCAAACACTTCCTCCAGATAGACCATGGCCTGGCCCGGTGAGAGAACGGCGCTGGTCACACCGGGCCGTGTTTCATTGACGCAGTCGAACTTGCGGTTGCAGAACCGGCACTGCATATTGCACCGGGGGGCCACCGGCAGATGAACCCGTCCGAAGGATTTGCAGGCATCGGGGTTGAAGCAGGGATGATTGTCGAGATTCATGGCACTCCCCTCGTGATCAATAATATGTGTAGCCGATGACATTTTTCTTCTGCTTTTCTTCGATCAACGTATTGGCAATCCGGTCGAACAACTGCTGCGCCCCCCGATACCCCAGGTGAAGCATCCGGCTTCCGTCGACCCTGTCGTGCACCGGAAATCCCACTCGGATCAGCGGGCGTTTCAACCGGCGGGACATGGTGTAGCCCTTGCTGTGACCGATCAGTAGGTCCACATCGATGGCCTCCAGCGTCTGCTCAATTGTGACGAAATCGGCATCTTCCAGGATCTGCATCCCATCGTGGCAGCGCTGCGGTACCGCGCGCTTAACCGTTTCCTTAAAACGTCCCTGACCGCCGCCGGTGGCACAGAGCACCGGGATGATACCCAGTTCGCTGCAGAACCCGGCCAGACCGGCCACCAGATCTTCTTCCCCGAACAGGGCCGCACGTACACCGTTGAAATGCTTGTGGCCATCCACCATGGCATCCAGCAGGCGTCCACGCTGGGCACTGTATTTTTCCGGTATCGGTTTTCCGCTGATGGCGGCGAGCTGCTGGAAGAACAGATCGGTCTGATCAATACCGATGGGCAGCCCCAGACGATGCAGGGCAATGCCGAAGCGCTCTTCGAGCCAGGTCCCGGCTGTTTTTTTTTCACCGGCCAGTACCAGGCCGCATTCGATAGTGGCCGCCGCGCTCCCGGTGCGGCGCAGGGCTGACAGCGGTGTGCCGCCCTCGGGAATACGCTGGTATTCGGTCCACAACGGCCCGTTCAGGGTGTCGCTATAATCAGGCGTCAGATTCACTTCCAGTCCGAAGGCTTCCAGAATGCTCCGGAGCTGCCGAAGATCGGATGGTGACACCATGCCGGGGAAGATGTTCACGATCGGCCGCTCAACACCATCGCCGGGTTCGGCCAGGGCGGCCACCAGCGCAAGCACCGCGCCGTGAAAACCCTGCATATGGGTCCCCTGGTAACTGGGGGTCGACACGTGGACCAGCTCGGGTAGCGTTTCATCTCGGCATCCGTGCTGATAGGCTTTGATGAACATGGGCACATCGTCGCCGATGGTCTCGGACAGGCAGGTGGTGGCGATGCCGATCAGGTCCGGGCTATACTGCTTGCGGATGTTGTCGATGGCCAGCTTTATATTGGCCCCGCCGCCGAAGATGGCCGTCTCCTCGCCAAAGTTGGAGCAGGCAATGTCCAGCGGTTCCTTGAAGTGGCTGATCATGTAGCGCCGGATATAGGTGGAGCATCCCTGGGACCCATGCAGGAGGGGCACGGTGTTGGCGATCCCCTTGAACACCAGGGCAGCGCCCAGCGGTGCGCAAAGGTTACAGGCATTCTGGGTGGCTGTGTAATGGTCGGTTTTAATGGCGGACGTCATTGTCAAATTCCTCCTCTGTTCCTCTCATCCCTTCACGTGCCGGGACAAACCGCCACACCGGGCTGGTTACCGACGTGTGCACCTCGCGGGCGAACTTCAACATGCCGGCAAATCCGGCCAGCGGGATCTTGCGTTCATGATTGTGGTCGCAAAATCCGATCCCCATCTTGAAAGCAATGGGGCGCTCCTTGACACCGCCGATGAAAAGATCGGCCTTCTTCTCGATGATGTACTTGGAAAGTTCCAGCGGGTTGGCGTCGTCCAGGATGATGGTGCCGTCCGCACACATCTCCCGCAGGGTAGCGTAGTCGCTCTCGTTGCCTGTCTGGGATCCCACCAGCACCACCTGCATGCCCAGGTAGCGCAAGGCCTTGATCAGGGAAAAGGCCTTGAAAGCGCCTCCCACGTAGATGGCCGCCCGTTTACCGGTCAGATCGGTTTTGATGCGGTTGATTTCCGGCATGATGGCCTCTACCTCGCGGCGGACGATGGCGCGGGTGCGGGCCATGATCTCCGGATGGGACTTGAAGTGCGCGGCCACGTCGTAAAGGGCCTTGGCCATGTCGTCGATACCGAAGTAGGAAGCCCGGAGGTAGGGGATGCCGTAAGTTTCCTGCATCATATCGGCCAAAAAAGTAAGCGCCCCGGAGCACTGCACCACGTTGAGGGCCGCCCCGTGGCTGCATCGTATCTGATCCACCCGGCCGTCACCGGTCATGATGGACACCACCGGAATGCCCATCTGTTCGTAGTACTTCCTGATCAGCCAGGCTTCCCCGCCGATGTTGAACTCGCCCAGGATGTTGATGCTCACCGGAGCGATGCCCGAAGTAGAACCCGTGCCCACCAGCTTGAAGAGGGCATCGCAGGCCGCCTTGTAGCCGTCCTTCTTGGTGCCCTTGAACCCTTCCGAATGAACCGGCAGGACAGGAATGCCCTTTTCCTTTTCGGCCCTCCGGCAGACGGCGGCCACGTCGTCGCCGATGATGCCGACGATGCAGGTGGAGTAGACAAAGGCCGCCTTGGGCCGGTAACGGTCGATCAGTTCATCCAGGGCCGCCGCCAGTTTTTTTTCGCCGCCGAAGATGACATCCTTTTCGCGCAGGTCGGTGGAAAAGCTCATGCGGTGCAGTTCCGGACCGGAAGACAGGGCGCCCCGGATATCCCATGTGTAGGCCGCACAGCCGATGGGGCCGTGGATCAGGTGCAAAGCGTCGGCAATGGGATAGAGCACCACCCGCGATCCGCAGAACACGCAGGCCCGTTGACTGACAGAGCCGGCCAGGCTGTGTTTATTACAGGCCATCTCGAAAGGCGCGCTGCCCTTGCGGTAAATTTGCGTCCGGCGTTCTTCCAGAATCGGAATGGATGGCATGGTAATCTTCTCCTAAATCTATAAAATTTGCTCGAACCGGTTTCGGAAAACAAGCATCAGGTCGTCAGGCAAGGCGGCGGGAAATCGGGAAAGCGCAGCAACCTTAAGGGATGTGAGCATTTACCAGAGCCCGCCAACGCCGCATGGCGGCCATAGATGCCGTTTTCAGAAACCGGTCCTACATGACGAGCTCCATCGTGACGTCATCCGCATCCCGATCCTTGCGGTCCAGAATGGCGTCCAGCAGTTTTTCCAACAGGCGCAATGCGCCCCGGTAGCCCATGGTGGAGAAATAGCTGTGGCCCAGGCGGTCATAGATCGGGAATCCGTACCGCACCAGGGGGATGTCTTCGTCCTTGGCAATGTACTTGGCGTAGGTGTTGCCGATGATAAGATCCACGGGATCATTCTTGATCCACTGGTGGAAGAGAAACATATCGCCGGGTACCTTGATATTTACTTCACCGGGAACTTCAGCGACAGCCTCCTGCAGGGATTTGGCATATTTCTTTCCAGCCGGGCTGCCGGTCACGATGTGTACCGGGCGCATGTCCAGGGAGACCAGAAAGCGTGTCAGAGCCAGCACCTGATCCGGGTCGCCCACGATGGCCACGCGTTTGCCATAGAGGTACTGGTGCCAGTCCGAAATACTGTCCACCAGCTGGCCGCGCTCCAGGTTAAGCGCATCAGGGACATTCACCCCGGCCATGCGACGCAGGGTGTCCACGTAGGCGTCGGTGCCGTGCAGGCCGATCGGTAATCCCAGAATTTCGCAGGGCACTTTGCATTTGGCATCCAGGGCCCGGGCGGCCGGCATGGATGCCATGCGGCCCAGGGCCACGGTGCCGCTACTGCGGCCGCTTTGCTTCAGTTCCGCGATCGTGACGCCGCCTTCCGGGAACATTTTGTACTTGCCCGTCAGGGGGCCGTTGAGCACTTTGGCGGTGTCGGGAAACATGATCGTGGCAATCCCCATCATCTCGGCCAGGCGCCTGATCTCGGCCATGTCCGAAGGTTCGACATAGCCCGGGATCAGGTTGATGGTCTTCTCCCTGCGGCCGTCTGCTTCGGCAAAATAATCCACCATGGCTTTCGCGGTGCTGGCAAATCCGGTCACATGCGAGCCCACGTAGCTTGGGGTGTTGGCATGGAAGACAAATTTCCCCTCCGGAATCTTGCCGTCCGCCCGGGCCTTGGCCACGATCTGGGGCACGTCGTCGCCGATCGTCTCGGACAGGCAGGTGGTGTGCACGGCGATCACTTCCGGGTTGTAGACCGAAAAAATGTTGTCGATGGCCTGCACCAGGTTGGCCTGGCCACCGAATACCGAAGCGCCTTCCGTAAAGGCGCTGGTGGCCGCCACCACCGGTTCCTTGAAATGGCGGCTCAAGGCGCTGCGATGGTAGGCATAGCACCCCTGGGAGCCGTGACTGTGGGGCAGACAGCCGTGAACGCCCAGCGCCGCGTACATGGCGCCGATGGGCTGGCAGGTCTTGGCCGGGTTGACGGTCAGGGCGCTGCGTGCTTTGATTTCGGTGGGGGTATGTCGCAGTAACATTGTCTTATGGTCTCCTATCTTCGTTCGGTGGCCCGGCAAACGGATCCTCAAGGCTTTGGTTTCAATCCCAAGCGTAGGTTGCCGATAGCTCCGGGTGTTCCTGCCAGGGCGCACGCATGTACTGCCACACGCGGCTGTTGACCATGCGATCGATTTCTTTGTAGAAATTGATGGCGCCCTTAAACCCCGCATAGGGCCCCCCGTAATCGTAGCTGTGCAGCTGCTTCAGAGGAATCCCGTGCTTCTGCACAGCGTATTTTTCCTTGATTCCGGCGCAGAAGATATCGGGCTTGAACAACTTGATCAGCTCATCGGTTTCATACTGGCTGGGATCGTCGATGACCACGGAACCGTCGGCCATCTCCGGCATCATGCCGTCGTATTCGCCGAACCGCAGCCCTTCGGCCGCCAATGCCGCCTTCCGTTCTTCACTGACGCGGGGGTTGAAGCGCTCCGGGTCGGCCTCGATCGCCAACTCCTCGATATTGCGGCTGTCGGCATCCACCTTGATGTCCGGCAGCACCTGGCGGCCCTCGTAGTCATCGCGATGGCCGAACTCGTAGCCCGCAGAGAGGGTCTTCATTCCCATCTCGTTAAACAGCTCCTGGTAGTGGTGGGCACGCGAGCCACCCACAAACAGCATGGCCCGTTTGCCTTCGGTGCGGGGCCGCACCGCAGCGCAGGCCGCTTCCACAGCCGGCAGCTCCTCGGCAATCACCCCCTCCACCTGGTCGGTGAGCGCCTGGACGTCGAAGTACTGGGCTATCTTGCGCAGGGATTTGGCGGTGGCCGCCGCTCCGATGAAATTGACCTTGATCCAGGGCAGGCCGAATTTGGTTTCCATCATTTCGGCCACATAATTGATGGAGCGGTGGCACATGATCAGGTTCAGGTCGGCCGTATGGGAATTGGCAAACTGGTCGATACTGGAGTTGCCGCTGTAAGAGGCCACCAGTGTGATGCCGCATTTCTCGAAGAGACGCTCGATCTCGAAGGCGTCCCCGCCGATATTGTACTCGCCTAAGAGATTGATGCGATATTGGCCCTCTTTGATGGTATCATCCAGGCCCACCACATGTTTGAAGATCCCGTTGTTGGCGATATGGTGCCCCGCACTCTGGCTGACGCCCTTGTAACCCTCGCAGGAAAAACCGAAGATGTTGATACCCAGCTTGGCTTTCATCTCCCGGCAGACCGCGTGGACATCGTCACCGATCAGGCCCACCGGGCAGGTGGAAAACACCGCGATGGCCTTGGGTTGGAAATTGTCATAGGCCTCCTGGATGGCCTGCTTGAGTTTTTTCTCTCCCCCGAAAATGATCTCTTCATCCTGCATGTCCGTGGAGAAGCAATAGGGCATGTAGTTCTGACCATCGCCGCCGGCGTCCGGATCCGTCTGGTTGCGGCGGGTCAGCCAGCTGTAGAAACCGCATCCGATGGGACCATGGGTGATGTTGATGATGTCTCGCGTGGGTCCCAGCACAACCCCCTTGCAACCGGCATAGCAGCAGCCGCGCTGTCCCATGAGACCCGGTACCGTGCGCACATTGGAGCTGATCACCGGCACCTTGCCGTCCGCCCCGACCTTGTTGACCACAATTTGCTTGGAGCGTTTGCGCGCCACCTTGGGAGGGTATTTGGCCATCAGTTTGGCTTTTACGGTTTCCGGGTCCGGACCGTCCCATTTTTTAATATCGGTCAGCTTTTCGTTTCTACCCCTGGCCATGGACGTATCTCCTATCCTAAATCGTCGTGATGGTATTTTAAATCGGTTTCCAACATGGTTATCGAGGTGGTTTCAAATCCTTGGATCGCGTTCAAGAGCAAGGCGGCGTCTGATGAAAAAGCGCAGCATATTCAAAATATTTGAGCATTTTGAAGAAGACGACAACACGGCTGTTGGACGTTTGACGGGGTTTTGAAATCACCTCTAGCCTTCATCCAGCGTATCTTCGCCCCGCTCCCCGGTGCGCACACGAATGGCCTCCGAGCAGGGCAGCACAAAAATCATGCCGTCACCTGATTTGCCGGTTTGGTTGGTCTCGATGATGGTGTGGACCGCTTTATCCACCAAATCGTCATTGACCACCATCAACATGGCCCGTTTGGGGATCAGGCGCTGACTCTGGCCAAGCTGAGCGATGGCCTCTTCATAGCCGTGCTCGGCGCCTTCGAGCAGTTGCAGGTCGACCATACCTTTGCCGCGGCCTAAAGCATCGCGTGCCGTGATGGATCCCAGCCCGGCATCGGCCAGGGCGCGTTTGGTTTTGTTCATCATGTTCATGCGGACGATCGCGACGACCTCTTTCATATCGCCACCTCTTCGGCCACACCTTCGGCCGTTTCCTTGATGCCGGAGCTGATCGTGTAGGCCTCTTCGACCGGCAGGACAAAAATGCGCCCGTCGCCAAAGGCCCCCTTATCTCCCGTGCGGGCGGCTTTGATGATGGTTTGGATGGCAAACTCCTTGTCCTGGTCCTTGACCACGGTCAGCAGCATCTCCTTGGGAATTTCATCATAGGTGATCTCTCCTATTTTGATGCCCCGCTGCTTGCCGCGCCCCACCACAGACATCTTGGTGACACCGGGAAAACCGGCTTCCATGAGGGCCGCCAGGACGTTGTCGACCTTTTCGGGGCGAACGATGGATCGGATCATGATCATTTTCTTGTTCTCCTTTCAGTCTCGAGCGCGGCTTCTATCCACTCATTTGCAAACCATACAAAGGTTAGGATGACGTCCGGATCAGGCCGCAATGCCATAATCGATCAGCAGTTTTTCCAATTCTTCGATTTCCAGCGGGGTCGGAATCACGCGCTGGTCATTGGCGTCGATCTTCTTGGCCAGGGTCCTGTATTCGTTCGCCTGGGTGTGCGCGGAATCGAATTCGATCACGGTTTGGCGATTGATCTCGGCCCGCTGCACCATATTGTCGCGCGGCACGAAATGGATCATCTGGGTGCCCAGCTTGTCTGCCAGGGCTTGGATCATTTCCAACTCGTTGTCGACCTTGCGGCTGTTGCAAATCAAGCCCCCCAGGCGTACGCCGCCGGCCTCGGCGAATTTGACGATTCCTTTGCAGATGTTGTTGGCCGCGTACATGGCCATCATTTCACCCGATACGACGATGTAGATCTCCTGGGCTTTGCCTTCGCGGATGGGCATGGCGAACCCGCCGCAGACCACATCGCCCAGAACGTCGTAGAAGACGTAGTCCAGATCTTCACGGTCCGCATAAGCCCCCAACTGTTCCAGCAAATTGATCGAGGTAATGATGCCCCGGCCGGCACAGCCCACGCCGGGCTCGGGGCCCCCGGATTCCGTACACATGGTTCCGCTGTAGCCCTCTTTGCGCACATCTTCCAGTTCCACGTCTTCGCCCTCTTCGCGCAGCGTGTCGAGAACCGTTCGTTGGGCCAGACCGCCGAGCAGCAAGCGTGTCGAGTCGGCCTTGGGATCGCAGCCCACCACCATGACCTTTTTACCCATTTCCGCCAGACCGGCCACCGTATTCTGGGTGGTGGTCGACTTTCCGATCCCGCCTTTACCGTAAATGGCTACTTTTCGCATGATTTCGTTTCCTTTTGTCTGCCGTTGTAGAAGAATCTGTGTTTGTCTTGCGCACACGCTTGTCTACCTGTGGAGCAACGGGTGTGCCACAGGCCCCGCCCGCGAAGACATTATCCTTGAACCCGTCGATATTGCTGCGCATAATTATTTTAGACCTTCCTGCGAGCGCGACTTTTTCTGCGACTAGGGACCGTCCAATCGACAATCATGTCGATTACCGAATCGACAAAAGTGTCGATGAAGGCCGCTGAAATAGAAGACGGGTCGACGTGCGGATCCTGGATCCGAAAAGGCATGCCCGTGTCGGCGGCTTGGGTTTCTGGTGGATCTGGTGCAGGAGGCGCAAAGCGTTCAGGGATCAGGCCGAAAGGGTACCCGTACGCCGGTGGCGTTCGATGGGCGCCGGCGGTCGGCCGGTGGTCGGGGCTGTCTTTTGGACAGCGGGTGCGGGATTATGCGGCGGCCCGTTTCGATAAGCAGGGCGGATGTCAGGAAGCACGCGGGAGCGCTTTGCGATTGGCGCGGATGATATGGCCCAGATTGTACTTCTTCACGCGATAGCCCATCTGACGCAAGGTCAAGCCGATCTCGCGGGCCGCTTTCTGCTGAATCCAGTCATTGCGGGCCAAAGAGGCCAGCAGGGTCTCTTTTTCCATGATTTCCAGTTGCGAAGCGCCTTCCGGCGACGATGGCTGGTATCCCGCAATAGAGTTGGGCTTGAAAAGATAGTCCGGCAGCATCGCGGCTTCGATCTGCCGGGTTTCGGCCATAATGGCCACCCGCTCGATGAGATTCTCCAATTCGCGCACATTGCCCGGCCAGTCGTAGCCGGCCAGAATCTCCATGCACTCCTCGGAGAACTTAAACCGCAGTCCGTACTCCCGGGCCGTTTTGGCGATAAAATAGTCAATCAGCAGCGGCAGGTCCGCCTTGCGGTTGCGCAGGGGCGGAATCGCGATCGGGAAAACATTCAGGCGGTAGTAGAGATCCGAGCGAAAGCGCCCTTCGGCCACGGCCTCGTTCAGGTCGATGTTCGTGGCCGCCACAATGCGCACATCGACCTTGCGGGTGCGGGCGCTGCCCAGGCGTTCGAAGTCCCGTTCCTGAAGAAAACGCAAAAGCTTGGCCTGTACGGGCAGCGGCAGTTCGCCGATCTCGTCCAGAAATACGGTCCCCGTATCCGCTTCTTCCAGTCGGCCGAGCTTTAAATGGGTCGCACCGGTGAAGGCGCCCTTCTCGTGCCCGAAAAGCTCCGACTCGATCAGGTTGTCCGGCAAAGCGGCGCAGTTGACCTTGGCAAAGGGATTCCGACGACGCCGGCTCAACTCATGCAGAATGCGCGCGGTGAGTGTTTTCCCGGTGCCGGATTCCCCCAGCAGAAGCACCGAGGCCCGGCTGGGGGCCACCTTGCGGATCATCTTGTTCAGGGTCTGCATGGCCGGGCTGATCCCCACGGCGAAGAAGTGATTGTACTTGACCGAGACTTCCGCACGCAAACTGCGGTTTTCCGTGATCAACACTTCTTCTCGCTGCTCCACCTGCCGGTTGAGGTTGACAAACTGGGCCATCAGGGTCGCCACGATGGTCAGAAAACGGATGTCCTCCTGGCATTCCACATCCGAGCCGAAAAGACGGTCCACGCTGAGCACACCGATGGGTTCGTTGTTCAATAGGATCGGCACACCGATGAAGGCCAGACCGTCCTTGGTCAGGTTACGCGCCTGGGTGCGGTTCAAAAAGAGAGGTTCGCGACCGACGTCCGGCACGGCAAAGGGCTGGGCCGTCTCGAAGATTACGCCGGTCACCCCCTCGCCGGGGGCGTAAATGCCCCGCTTCTGCTCCGTGGGCGCCAGGCCCTGGGAGGCAACGATCTTGAGCATGCCGGTCTGGGCGTCCTTCAGGGTCACCGTGGCGCGCTCCATGGATAAGTTTCGGGAAAGAATTTCGAGGATCGATGCCAGGGTCTGTTCAAGGTCCAGCACACGACCGATTTCCCGGCTGATGGCAAAGAGCGCTTTTAACTCCACCTCGAAGATATTCGTTTCCATGGGACCTTTCGATAGCCGACCGATTAGCATACGCCTTGGCGCACCTGCACCTCCGGCGGGGAAAGCGCACGGCTGTCCAAGTGCTGAATTCCGCAATTGAGATGAATCAATCAACTTCTGTGCCAACCCCGAATCCATGAGCAACTTTTTATATCCCCACGATATCGTTATGGGTTTTCATCATTTCCGGATGAAGGCGCCGGGCTGTAAAATACAATATTGTTTTTTATCACCATTCACATAACATTTCTGTATTATTTTATAGCAAAATCGTATGGTCCCCTTTCACGGGTCACCCGCAACCGCAATATGGGTTTCCTGGGCAAAAACCAGGTCACGCAACGAGGAGCGTTTTTTGAATTCCACGCCACGTGAACAGCGGGGGCGGCCATCGAAAATGGGCCCATCCTGAAATCCCCGGCGAACCCCTTGGGTCGGCCTGTCGATGGCTATCCGGTTTATGGTTCCACTTGGCGCGCCCGCCCCCCTCTTTGCGCAAGCGGGGACCAGCCCAGAGAGCGCTTGCATGTCGCCATGCGTTTGGGGGCGGTGGATTCAATCACATGCGCATTGTCAAATGGAGGGATCTGGCCCCACGCGCGCACACCCACCCGCCTCAGGAAGTGCCGCGATCCACCATCCAGATCACCCTGGCGCTGACCATGATCGACGCCCGGGAGTAGATCACGCTCCACGCCATCATCCCGACCTTTCTTGCCGCCCCGGACCAACCCGCCGGCGTCCGTAAAGCCTGAAGAATCGGCGACGGCGGCCTCGGTCGGGGTAAAAGAGGGTCCCAGGGAAGAATCATTCGTGTGGTCCTTGAAGGGGATCCAAGCCCAGCTTTTCGGGTTGAGCGCGATCGTTTTCTTGAGGGGGGCCCGTATTTCTGGGCGTGCGCCGTGGGGCCCGCTGCTGGCCGATCGCGTTGCCCTTGGCGGGCCTGCTACTGGACATCGCTGCCAGAAGACGCAATATTATAGTTTTTGCCCGTTTTTCCGGCTGCACATCCCGGGCGGCGAACTGGCGACCGTCATGACGGACAGAACGAAAAGGATCCGGCAGGGGATAAAACCGGTCCGCCGGCGTGATGGCCAACCCGCTGCCGGGGCGGATCTGCCCTGGCAACGAGGTTGCCTCAGCCAACCAGGAACCTGTCTGCGAGGGGAGAGATGTATTATGACAACCCATCAACAGTGGTTATGGTCGTTAATATTAGCATTCGCTATTCTGCTGGCCGGCGGTCTGGTCGAAGCGCGCGGACTGTACGACAAACCTCCCGAGCTGGACCGATTGATCGAGGAACTTCTACGGAACAACGCGGAATTGCAAAGTATGGATGAGGAGCGCGCGGCCCTGGCGGCGGAAATTTCCGTGGCCGGTGCCCTCGATGATCCCCGCCTCGGTGTCGGCCTGGCCAATCTCCCCACGGATACGTTCAGTTTCAGCCAGGAACCCATGACCCAGAAGCAGCTCTTCATCGCCCAGAAGTTGCCCTGGTTCGGCAAACTCGATTTGCACACCCAGAAAGCGCTGATCGCAGTCGAACGGCAGGAGGCCCTCATCGAAGCAAAGCGATTGGAGCTCATCCAAACGCTGTCCCAAACGTTTTACGAATTGGGATTCGTGACCGAGAGCCTGCGGGTGAATGCCGAGTTGACCCAGATGGTCGCAAACATGCTGCAGGTGGCGGAGGCCGGATACGCCGCCGGGCGCGGCCTGCAGCAGGATGTTTTTCAGGCCCAGGTCGAACTGGGCAAATTACTCGATGAGCAGGTGCGTCTGGGGAAACGACAGCGGACCTTGGCCGCCCGGATCAACGCCTTGCTCAACCGATCCGATTTTCTTGAAGTTGATCTGCCCCTGGACACCGGTTTCCTGGAGATCGACATGGACCCGGACGCCATTCGGGAGCTGGCCAGGACCCATAACCCCATGCTGCGCGTGCGGCAGGCCGATATCGACCGGGCTTCCGTCAATATCGACCTGGCCCGCAAGGACTACTACCCGGACATGGATTTAAGGGTCGCCTATGGGCAGCGCGAGGAGGATTTCAACGGGCGGGACTTGCCGGATTTCGTGTCGGCCTCTGTGGTGGTCAAGGTCCCCCTCTGGCAGAAACAGAAGCAGGACCAGCAGCTGGTGGCGGCCGAAAATCGCCACAAGGCGGCAACCAAGTCGTACGAGAACCTGCTGCATGCCCTGCCGCACCAGGTCGATGCCCTGATCAACGAAATCCGTGCCCTTCAGGAAAACCACCGGCTGTTTGACGGTGGTCTCCTGGAGCAAACCGCCAACTGGTCCCTGTCCGCTTTATCCGCCTACGAGGTCGGCAAGGTGGATTTCGACACCATGATCACGGCCCATCTACGGACCTTGCGCTTCGAGCTGCAGGCGAAACGGTATCGGTTTCAGCTCTACCAAAAGGTGGTCGGTCTGGAGACCGTGGCCGGCATCATGATGAAAGACCTTGCCCTAGCCGGGGGATCCGTCGACATCTCTGCGGTCAAGATGCCGCCAACCAGGGGCAACGACGACCAGCACCCGAACGATACACGACAGAGGTGAATTGATGCAGCGACGCAGCACCATCATTATACTGACCCTAACGATCATCGCCCTCGCAGGCATCCTGGCGGGAGCCCTGTGGCCAAAAGGGACCGCTCCTTCCGGTATGAAGGCCGCTGGTCCTCCCGTGGTGCGCGCCGCGGATGATGCCCCCGCATCGGGTATGGTCGATCCGCAAACGGGCCAAAAAATCAAATACTGGGTAGCGCCCATGGATCCCACCTATATCCGCAACGAACCGGGCAAATCGCCCATGGGGATGGACTTGGTGCCGGTCTACGAGGAAGACGGCGGGGAAAAAGAGGCCACCTCCACCATCCGCATCGATCCGGTGACCATCCAGAACATGGGGATTCGTACGGCGGCCGTCGTTCGCAAACCGATTACGAAAACCATCCGTACCTTCGGCAACATCACCCTCGACGAAACAGGCATGGTTTCCATCAACAACAAATTCAACGGCTGGATCGAGAAACTGTATGTCAATTCAATGGGCGAGCAGGTCAAGCGCGGGCAACCCTTGTTCGAAATCTACAGCCCGGAGCTGGTTACGGCCCAGGAAGAATATCTGCTGGCCCTCAAACAGCATCGCAGCCTGAAGGACAGTCCCTTTGCCCACGTCAGGAATTCGGCTGCGCGGCTTCTGGCCGCCTCCCGCAAACGGCTGCAATACTGGGATCTGAATGCCGCCCAGATCAAGCGCATCGAAACGACGGGCGAGGTCCGGAAAGCTGTCACGGTCTTCTCTCCGGCCAGCGGCGTCGTCGTCAAAATGAACGCCATGGAGGGTCAGTATGTCCAATCCGGTGAGAACCAGTATGAAATCGCCGATCTCTCCCGGGTTTGGGTCGATGTGGAAATATATGAGTACGAGCTGCCTTTCGTCTCCAAGGACATGCCGGCGCGCATGGAGCTGACCTACATCCCCGGCAAGCGATTTGAGGGCAAAGTGCTCTACATCTACCCTTATCTCTCCAAACAAACACGCACGGCGCGTCTGCGTCTGGCCTTTAACAATCCGGATCTGCAGCTGAAACCGGACATGTACGCCAATATTCGGCTGGAGGCCGCGCTCCCGGGCCCGAACCTGGTCATCCCGCAGGAAGCGGTCATCGATACCGGGGTGCGCCAGATCGTTTTTGTCCGCAGAGGCCAAGGGAAATTCGAGCCGCGTAAGGTGAGGCTCGGGGTGGAGGTGAACGGCCACCAGTATCAAGTCCTCAAGGGTCTTTCGGAAGGCGAGGAAATCGTCATATCGGCCCAGTTCATGCTCGACTCGGAAAGCCGCCTGCGCGAGGCCGTGGCCAAAATGCTGGAGGTACGTCAAGCGGAGTCCGCCGAGGGGAACGACGCGGATCTGGATATGAGCGGGATCACCATGGAAGATGAATTGGACATGCGCGGGATCGGCATGGAAGAAGATGATCTGGACATGAGCGACATCACCATGGAGGAGCCGGAGCCATCTTCGCCATCCAAATGACGTATGCGGACACCGCAATTTGCTCGCCGGTAAATCTCCTCCCGCAGCGCGGGAGACCTCAGCGAGTCCACCAAAGGGGGGCTCGATAACGCCTTGGGGTCTCGGTTATTTCCCCTTCGCCCCGCGCCGGAAGGATCGTACCTTTCCAGGGCCTCCACTTGAGGGGGAGGGCTTGGATGGCAACCAAAGCATCGATAACCATCGGGCTGTCATATGATCGAAAAAATCATCGAAGCTTCCGTCCGGAATAAATTCCTGGTCATCCTGGCCACGCTTTTCGTGATTGCCGGCGGCGTCTACGCCATGGTCCGCATTCCCCTGGATGCCATCCCCGATCTCTCGGACGTGCAGGTCATCATCTTTACGGAATATGCGGGGCAGGCCCCGCAGGTGGTCGAAGACCAGGTGACCTATCCCCTGACCACGGCCATGCTCTCCGTACCCTACGCCAGTGTGGTCAGGGGATATTCCTTCTTCGGGTTTTCTTTCGTCTACGTCATCTTTGAAGACGGCACCGACATGTACTGGGCCCGCAGCCGGGTTCTGGAATACCTCAATTTCGTTTCCGGGAGGCTGCCCGAGGGGGTCAACCCGAGCCTGGGGCCGGATGCCACCGGGGTCGGGTGGGTGTACGCCTACACCCTGCAGAGCGACCGGCACGACCTGGCCCAACTGCGCTCGATCCAGGACTGGTTTCTGCGCTACGAGCTGACCGCGGTCAATGGTGTGGCGGAAGTCGCATCGGTGGGCGGCTTTGTCAAACAATACCAGGTCATGGTGGATCCCAATAAATTGCTGGCCTACAACATCCCGCTGCAAAAAGTGCAAATGGCGATCAAGCGCAGCAACAGCGATGTCGGCGGCCGCGTGGTGGAAATGGGGGAAACCGAATTCATGGTCCGCGGCCGCGGTTACATCGAGGGGGTCGAGGATATTCGCAACATTCCCGTGGGCATCGGCCAGCGCGGCACCCCCATTCTTTTGCGAAATATCGCCACCGTGCGGGTCGGACCCGAAATTCGACGCGGGATTGCCGACGACAACGGGACGGGGGAAGTGGTCAGCGGCATCGTGGTCATGCGCTACGGTGGCAACGCCCTGGAGGTGATCGGTAGCGTAAAAGCGCGCCTGGCGGAAATTCAATCGGGGCTTCCCGAAGGTGTGCGCATCAGGGAAGTATATGACCGCTCCAGCCTGATCCTGCGGGCCATCGACAACCTAAAAAATACCCTGATCGAAGAAAGTCTCATTGTGGCGGCGGTCTGTATCCTCTTCCTGTTTCATTTTCGCAGTGCCCTGGTGGGCATTTTTGCCCTGCCGGTAGGGGTCTTGATCAGCTTCATCATCATGGAGAAGCAGGGCCTCAACGCCAATATCATGAGCCTGGGGGGTATCGCCATCGCGGTGGGCGCCATGGTGGACGCCGCCATCGTCATGATCGAAAACGCCCACAAGCACATCGAACATGAGGGCGGAAAAAAGCCCCACTGGGAACTCATCACGGATGCCGCCAAGGAAGTGGGCCCGGCGCTGTTCTTCTCGCTGCTGATCATCGCCATCAGCTTCCTGCCCGTGTTCACCCTGGAAGCGCAGGAAGGAAGGCTCTTCCGGCCGCTGGCATTTACCAAGACCTATGCCATGCTGGGTTCCGCCCTGCTGTCGATTACCATCGTGCCCGTGCTGATGGGCTATCTTATTCGCGGAAAGATTCGTCCTGAGCATCGCAACCCCGTCAACCGCTTCCTCATCTGGGTCTACAACCCCATCATCAAGCTGGTACTGAAGGCCAAGACCCTGGTCATCCTGCTGGCCGTCGTGGTGCTGGCCCTTACCTGGTTCCCGCTGCAGAAGATCGGATCGGAATTCATGCCGCCCTTAAACGAAGGCGACATGCTTTACATGCCCACCACCCTGCCGGGCATTTCGGTCACCAAGGCCCGCGAACTTCTCCAGCAGACCGACCGCATCATCGCCTCCTTCCCGGAGGTGGAAAACGTTTTGGGTAAGATCGGACGGGCCGAAACAGCCACCGATCCGGCCCCCCTGTCCATGATCGAAACCACCATCCAACTCAAACCGGAATCCGAGTGGCGCGCGGGCATGACCATGGACAAACTGATCCAGGAACTGAACCAGGCCATCCAGTTCCCCGGCCTGACCAATGCCTGGACCATGCCCATCAAAGCGCGCATCGACATGCTTTCCACCGGAATAAAGACCCCCGTGGGCATCAAGCTCATGGGCGACGATCTCCAGGTACTGAGCGATATTGGCGCCCAAATCGAAGCCGCGCTGCGCAACCTGGAAGGAACCCTGAGCGTCTTTGCGGAGCGGGTGACCGGGGGCAATTTCCTCGACTACCGGATCCGGCGGGAGGAAGCCGCCCGCTACGGCCTGACGGTCGGCGACGTTCAGGACATCGTCATGAGCGCCATCGGCGGGATGAACATCACCCGGACCGTGGAAGGACGGGAGCGTTACCCCATCAACCTGCGCTACGGCACCGAACTGCGGGACTCCCTCGAAAACCTGAAACGAATCCTGGTGCCGACACCGACCGGCACCCAAATCCCCATCACCCAGGTGGCCGACATCAGCATCGTCAAGGGGCCCCCGACCATCAAGAGCGAAAACGCGCGCAAGAATGCCTGGATCTATATCGACATCGCGGGCATCGACGTGGGGACCTACGTCAAGAAGGCCCAGGCCGTTGTGCGCGACAAGATCCGGATGCCGTCAGGTTACAGCCTGGTTTGGAGCGGGCAATACGAATACATGGTGCGGGCCGAAAAGCGCCTGATGATCGTCGTTCCCATGACGCTGATGGTTATTTTCATGCTGCTTTATTTCAATTTCAAGAACGTCACCGAATGCCTGATCATTATGCTCAGCGTGCCCTTTGCCCTCACCGGCGGCATCTGGCTCATGGTTTTGCTGGATTACAACATGAGCGTGGCCGTGGGGGTCGGGTTCATTGCCCTGGCCGGCGTGGCGGCCGAGACCGGTGTGGTCATGCTCATCTATCTCGATATTGCCTATAAAAAATTCAAGGCCAAGGCCGGCGATGGTTTCAGCCGCAGGCATCTCCAGGAAGCCATCGTCGAAGGGGCCGTACTGCGGGTGCGCCCCAAGATGATGACGGTCGTTACCGTCATGGCCGGCCTGATGCCCATCATGTGGAGCCACGGCACGGGATCGGAAGTCATGAAGCGCATCGCCGCCCCAATGGTGGGGGGCATGATCAGCGCCACGATCCTGACCCTGGTCGTGGTGCCGGCCATCTACGGGCTGTGGAAAGGATGGACGCTGAAAAGCGATTGAGACCCCAATTTCATGACCGTTATCACCAACCACAACCTTAAATCTGGGAGGATCCTATGAAATCCAGAATGACATACACCAAGTACAGCATGGTCGTTGTTGGGGCCGTACTGGCTTTTTTGATCCCGGTATTCACGGTTTCAAGCCTGGCCGGAAGCGGTCATAGCGACAAAGCCAAAAGCGACCATGAAGACATGGCCATGGACCATCCGGAAATGGCGGGTGCTTTCAAGCACGACATGACCATGGAGGGGGTGAAAGCCGAGTTTCAGATCATGAGCTTAGAAAGCATGAACATGAAGGATCCCGACGGCGCCACCCATCATGTCATGGTCAAGTTCGTCAACGCCGACAGTGGCGAGCAACTGAAGAAAGCGGTTGGCAAAATCAAAGTGATCTCGCCGTCCAAGAAAGAGATCGTGGCCGACCTGAAAGATTACAGCGGTACCTATGCGGCCAACGTGACCTTTGAGGAAGCCGGCAAATACGGCGTGATCTGCCTGGTCAAGATCGACGGCAAAAAACCCCTGTACAAATTCTGGTATACGCATTAATTTCTCGACCCTAAAGAAGCATTCACCTGGGTGCGGACCGGCGAAACACCTTCGCCGGATCGCTCCCCAGACCCGGAAAGCCGTATCGACCATAGCCACCCGACGAATGATGGAAGTCAGTCATGTTCCATGTGCGGACACTGCAGCGACGCTTTGTCGCTTATATGCTCCTGCCGGTCGCGCTGCTCCTGGTGATCATGGGGACGGCCGGATTTATCTACGCCCGCCGAACGATATTGGCGCAATGGGAAGAGGCCGCCATATTATACCTGCAGCGCACGGCCCACCACGTCGATATGCGGCTCGCGCGGCCCAAGGAACAACTCAGCCTCTACCTGCAGTTCATCGAAGACCATTACCACCCTGCGGATGAACAGCGGCACCTTCTCCAAGAATTGGAAAACCGCCCGGGCGTCATCGCCGTTTACGTCCATCTCATACGGCCGGGATCGCCAGGCGGCGCAGACCGCGGTCACAGGGATGCGATCGAAGAGGGCCATCCCCGCGGTCATATGGCGCAAATGCCGGCCGGTAAGGGAGGCCGGCATCGTTTCACCATTACCATGCCGCGCTTCGACCCCGGCCGTGACGGCCGAACGGTGTCGCTTGTAACCCGCATCGCGAGCAGAAACCCCTCTGCCAGCAGCGAAATCGAAGTCGTCCTGGACTTCGATTACCTTCTCCAGGACATGCCGAATGCCCAATGGTGGCGCGACCAGAAAACGTTCATCACCGACGCCCGGGGGCGTATATTGGTCAGCACGGCGACCCAGGAGCGCCGCCAACTCGGCGAAACCAGTGACATCGTCGAAGTGGAAACCCTGGCCGCCCTGCAAAAGCGCGCTTCGGGGACCCTGCGCGGTCCCGGACACCCGCCACGGGAGGTGAGTGGTTTTTATCGCCTGGAAGAAGCCCCCTGGTACATCGTCGTGATCGCCCCCGGTGAAGCGATCCTTAAACCGATCATCCGCTTCCGGACGTACTATCTTTTAATCCTGGCCACATTCATCGTGATCATCCTGATGCTGATCCGGCGTGTTACCAGCGGAACGACCAAGGCCATCAAAACGCTCTCCGATGCCGCCGGGGATATCGCCGCGGGCAATTTCAGCGCCCCCTTGCCGGTGACCTCCCAGGATGAAATCGGCGGGTTGACGCACAGCTTCAATACCATGACCAGCCAGCTCAAAGACCGCTTGCGCCTGCGGCAGTCGCTCGATCTGGCCAAAGAAGTCCAGCAGAACTTGCTGCCGGAAAAGACCCCCCAAGTGAGGGGCTTGGACATTGCCGCTCGCAGCGTCTACTGCGAGGAGACGGGGGGCGACTATTTCGATTATCTACCAGGTGGGAAGGGTTTACACGCGGTCATCGGTGATGTGGCCGGGCATGGCATCGCATCGGCCCTTTTGATGAGTTCGGTAAGGGCCGCTTTGCGGCAAAAAAGTACGGCCGCCGAAGAATTAGGGGCCTTGATGGCCGGTGTGAACCGCCACGTGGCCCTGGACGTTGGGGATTCGGGCCGCTTTGTGACGCTTTTCTATCTGGTCGTCGAACCCGAGGCCGCGAGCATCGAATGGGTGCGCGCCGGTCACGACCCGGCACTGTATTACCGCTTGGCCGACGATGCCTTCGAGGAGCTTTCTGGACAGGGGTTGCCGCTTGGCGTAGACCCCGACAGTCGCTTTGAGGCTTGCCGGCGGGAAGGTATCCGGGACGGTGATACCATCGTGCTGGCGACGGACGGCATCTGGGAAGCACGAGACGGCAAGGGCCAGATGTTCGGCAAGCAAGCGCTCAAGACCATCATCCGCAAAAGCCGCCATCTTCCCGCAACAGGTATCGTCGATACCGTTTTTGCGGCCGTCGATCATTTTGTGAATGAAAGGCGCTATGCGGACGATATGACGCTCGTGGTCGTTAAAGTCGTCGAAACCAACCTGTCGGTGATCCCCCACCATCGGGATACAGAACGCCAGCGCCCGAGGTGAAAATACCCCAGGATCATCAGCGGGAGGTTCAACGCCAGGATGGTCATGCCAATCGGAATAGGGATAAAATGACTCCAGATAATGCCCAGACCCGAAACCCCGCCGGCCCCCAGCTTGAAGGGGATCTGGAAGAGGACGAACCCGAAGGCCGCCACCAGGCTGCCCACCGCAATCTGACCCTGGTGCCAGAGCAGACGTCGGATCACGATGGAGACGGGCTGGTCGAATGGCGGGCGGATTTTCCGCGGGATGGTCACCCGGCGCGGTTTTATCGGCGATGCGCCCTTGGTTTCTGGCTGCGGCGTCGACCTGCATGACCTCCTGTCGTTGTCTACCCGCGGCGATGGATGCAGACGTTAACCCGTGGCGGCTGGCATCGATTCCAACGGTATGCCAAACCCGGTTTCACACGCGGCCCCAGTGATGCGCCTGGAGATCCAGGGAAATGATTCCGCAAGAACCGTCCGCCATCCGCTAGGCCCGGGGGCGGGTTAAGGATGGACCTGAACGGTGACCGGGATGGGACGGGCGGGATATCGTCGACGTGGCTTCGGGATCGTTGTCACCGGGGCAGACGATCCCCCGGCGCGAGCACCGGCGGCGCCACGGTGACCGTTTCTGGATATTTCAAACCACTGCCGGTGTTGAGCAGC
>JASFFM010000013.1:0-23877 GCA_050124295.1 Desulfobacterales bacterium
GATTTCACCGGTGACCCGACAGGTGTCAATGGTGTCGTTCATGCGGTTCAGACAGCGCAGCAAGGTGGACTTGCCGCAGCCGGAGGGGCCGATCATGGCAATCACCTCATTGCGACCGATATCGAGTGAAACATCGATGATCGCTTGTTTGTCGCCATAGTAGACATTGACATCCCGGCAGGTCATCCGGGCGTCCTCGACAAATTGCGCGCCTACGGTCCCACGGCTATCACGATCATAAAGTATGCGGCCTGATTTTTCCATTTCAGGCACGGCTGACGCCATCTTCACCTTATCGGTTCCCACCGTCAATTCCTCTGTCCTGGTTGCGGCATCCATGGTCGTATTGATCATTGTCTCTTTTATTTGCCCCGGTGCCGATGGGTACGGCACCATGCGGGAGATAGTAATAGTTCGGCAGGCCGGCGTCAACATTGACGACGGCCTGCCGTATGGTGGTACCTGCTATTTCATCATGAGCGGTTTGAGTGATTTCACATCACTCTGGAACTGCGCGCGCTCTTTATCCGGCATGGGAATCATGCCCTTTTCAGCGAGATAACCGTCCGGACCCCAGGCTTTATCCGAGGTAAATTCGGTCAGATATTCCTGAATTCCCGGAATAACCCCGACGTGGGCTTTTTTCACGTAGAAGAACAGGGGACGGGAGACCGGATATTTTCCATCCGCAATGGCTTCAAAGGTCGGCTGCACACCGTCGATGAAGGAGCCCTGGATGACATCGGCGTTCTGGTCGAGAAAGCTGAAACCGAAGATGCCCAGCGCATTGGGGTTGGCATCGAGTTTCTGCACGATCAGGTTGTCGTTCTCACCGGCTTCGACGTAGGGCCCGTCTTCACGGACCGTATGAGCGGCGGATTTAAAGGCGTTTTTATCAAGGGCCTTGATAAACGGGTATTGTTTGGCGGCGGCTTCCATCACAAGCTCCACAAAGGCATCACGGGTACCCGAGGTGGGCGGCGGTCCCAGAACTTCGATTTTTACATCGGGAAGCGCCGGATTGACCGCTTTCCAGGTTTGATAGGGGTTGGGGACCAGCTTTTCCGCGCCCTGGGGGTCGGGTACATCCTTGGCCAGCGCCAGGTAGATGTCCTTGCGGGTCAGCTTGAGCGGGCTGGCTTTTTTGGCGTTGGCCACCACGATACCGTCGTAACCGATTTTGACCTCCACGACTTCCTTGACGCCACTGGCCATGCACTTTTCGTATTCCGATTTTTTCATCGCCCGGGAGGCATTGGTGATATCCGGGTGTTCGACGCCCACACCCGCACAAAACAGTTTGAAGCCGCCGCCGGATCCGGTGGATTCGATCTTGGGCGTTTTAAAGCTCGAGGTCTTACCGTATTGCTCGGCCACAACCGTGGCGAAGGGGTAGACCGTGGAAGATCCGACGATGCTGATGTAATCGCGCGCGGCGTAAAGGTTGCCTGCCGACAACAGAAAAATGATGGCGGTGGCGATCAGAATGGTCTTTTTAAGCATGTTTTCCTCCTGAGTTTAAGATAAATGATCCATACTACGCGTTACGTTATGGTTTTTTCAGTGACGACGACCTTAATAAAGGCTGAACTTTAGGATTTTGTTAGCCAAACCAAATTTTTTTCCTTGCAATGCGTTTAGGTGGCCTTCCCAGCGACCTACCAGCGGCGTTCGAATTTTTTACGCAAAAGAACCGCCGTCGCGTTCATGGTGATCAGAAATGCCAGCAAAACAATAGTAGCCGCCGATGTTCGCTCGACAAAGGCACGTTCGGGACTGTCAGCCCATAGAAAGATCTGCACCGGCAAGACGGTGGACGGGTCCGTGAACCCGCCGGGAACATCCACGATGAAGGCCACCATGCCGATCATGAGAAGCGGGGCGGATTCGCCCAGGGCGCGCGCCATGCCGATGATCGTGCCGGTCAGGATGCCGGGCAATGCCAGCGGCAATACGTGATGGGTGACCATTTGCATCTTGGAAGCCCCGACGCCTAAGGCCGCCTCGCGAATGGAAGGCGGTACCGACTGCAGGGAAGCCCGGCTGGCGATGATGATGGTCGGTAGGGTCATCAGGGTCAATACGAGACCGCCCACCAGGGGCGCTGAGCGCGGCAGGCCGAAAAAATTCAAAAAAACGGCCAGCCCCAGCAGACCGAAAACAATGGAGGGCACGGCGGCCAGGTTGTTGATGTTGACCTCGATCAGATCGGTCCAGCGATTCTGGGGGGCAAACTCTTCCAGATAGACGGCCGAAGCGATACCGATCGGAAAGGATAGCACCAGGGTCAGGACGAGGGTGTAGAAGGATCCCGCCACGGCCCCCAGAATGCCGGACAATTCCGGCTCACGGGAATCGCCGGCGGTAAAGAACGTTCGGTTGAAGCGCTTTTCCAGGCGGTTTTCGGCCCGCAAGCGCTCGACCCATCCCAGCTGAATATCCTTGATGCGTCTTTCGTCCTCAGGCGAATCGATATCAATATGCCCCTTCATCAGCATGTCGATATCATCGTCGGCTGCCACCCAAACGGGCAGGGTCTGGCCGATCATTTCCGGCGAATCCAGCACCAGCTTGCGGACCTGAAACGCGGCCCCGCTGCTGACCATGCTGTAGAGCATGCGCTTGTCGCGGCGGGATTGGACTTCCGGGAACATCTGCCGCAGTGATTGTTTGACGACCCCCGGATAATTGGCCGTGGCCAGGGATTCCTGGCTTAAAATGGCCGGGTCGAAGACGATATCGAGTTGGATAAACGTCTGTTGAAAGGCGGTGTAGCCTTTGCTGATGATGCTGCCAAATAGAAAAGAGAGAAAGAGCAGACTGGCCAGAATGGCGCTGACGCCGTACAGGCGAAAACGGCGTTCTCGGCGGTAGCGTTTGGCCAGGCCCGCATTGACAATATCGATGGCGCGCTGTTTGCTTTCCGAGCCGCCCGGTGTGGTGGTTTTATTCATATTGCTCCCGGTATTTACGCACCACATGAAGGGCGATCACGTTCAACATCAGGGTGGCAACAAATAGAACCAGGCCCAGGGCAAAGGCGGCCAGGGTTTTGGGGCTGTCGAATTCCTGGTCGCCCACCAGCAAGGTAACGATCTGTACAGTCACCGTGGTGACGGTTTTAAGGGGATTGGCGGTCAGGTTGGCCGCCAGGCCGGCGGCCATGACAACGATCATGGTCTCTCCGATGGCGCGTGAAACCGCCAGCAGAACCCCGCCCACGATACCCGGCAGGGCCGCCGGCAGAATGACCTGCTTGACGGTTTCCGAGGGGGTTGCCCCCAGGCCGTAGGCACCGTCCCGCATGGCTTGCGGTACCGCATTGATGACATCGTCAGACAGGGAAGACACAAACGGGATAATCATGATCCCCATAACAAGGCCTGCGGCCAGAGCACTTTCCGATGACACCTCGAGGCCCAGACCGATCCCCGTATCCCGGATAAATGGCGCCACGGTCAAGGCGGCAAAAAATCCGTACACGACGGTGGGAATGCCGGCCAGGATTTCCATCAGTGGTTTGGCAATGGCGCGGAAACGCGGATTGGCGTATTCGGATAGATAAATGGCCGACATGAGACCAATGGGCACGGCCACCACCATGGCAATGGCCGAAATCATCAGGGTTCCGGCAAAGACCGGGATGGCGCCAAAAGCACCGGAGGAGCCCACCTGGTCTTCCCGGATGGCCATTTGAGGACTCCATTCCAAGCCGAACAGAAATTCCGTCAGGGAAATTTTTTCAAAAAACCGGATGGCTTCAAAAAGCACCGAGAGCAGGATCCCGATGGTGGTGAAAATGGCGATGGTGGAGCAGGCGATCAGAATCCATTTGATCGTGCTCTCAACCTGGTTACGGGCCCTTAAGGTCGGTGAAATGAATCGTAAAAGGATGGCGGTTGCCACGATTGCCAGGGTCATGACGACAACTGCCAGGGATGCTTTGCTGATGGTTTCCAGCTGGCGATAATGGTCGGCGGCCTTCTGCATGGCCTGATCGACTTCGGTGGATACGATGTTGCCGCTGACCAGATTTCTGATATCGTTGATCACCAGATTCAGGCGGTCAGACGGCAATTCGCGAAGCTGGTCAGGCAGGCCGGCGATGACCAGCTGGGTGATGATGCCGGATTCGAAGATCGACCAGGCGCTGAAGATAATCAGCGCCGGAATGCCACACCATATGGCCGTCAGCGTACCGTAATAAGTCGGTCGGGAATGCAATTGCATCAGACCGGTCCGATCACCGGCAACGGCAAAGGCGCGCTTCCTGCCAATAAAATAGGCTGCTGATGACAGCAGCAAAATGGCGGTGAGAATGACCGGTTGTGATATCATAAAACCTGCCTCTGTTAGGAAAGGCGATGCGGTCTGTTACGTGCAAGCTGACCATTGAATCGACGGGCCCTAGTTAAGGCGGTCATGTTAGCGAAATGTTAGTGACGCGTTATGAAACCGCTAGTTTTGCAATAGATTACGGTGAAGAGGGGCGGTTTTGCGGTCTACGACCGGTCGGCCTGACATCTTTTAATCAATATATCGAATCAGTTGCGAATGATTAGTTGCCGGCGGTATTCCGAATGGCTTGTGTCAGGCGATCAATGTGTAACGGTTCGACGGGGACCTTATTCACCAGAACGGTTGGCGTTGCGATCACGTTGGATGCTACGCCGTCGTTGATGCATTGGCGCAAAAGGGACTGTACGGGCGGGGAGACCAGATCGCGGTAAAAACGGGGGATGTCCAGCCCGATCTGCTCGGCGATATCGCTTAAGTCGGCAGCTGATACAGGACCTTCCAGCAGGAAAAGCTGGTCTCTGAATTCCCAAAACTGCCCTTGGGCGTGTGCCGCCAGGGCCCCTGAGGCCGCCAGCAGAGACGATTGGCTGTCAACAGGGGGAAAGGGTTTGACAACCAGGTTGACGGTTTCGGGGAATTCGTCCAGCACCTGCCGGATGGTCGGCTCAAGCCGCGCGCAGAAGCCTCACTGGTAATCTTCGTAAACGGTCATCGTGACCGCCGCGCCGGCGGGACCGGTGGTCGGAAAATCGAGCTTGGCGCTCGTTTCCGGGGCTGGAAGCCGCTCGCCATCCCGGTTTTGGGGCCCCGCCCCGGCCGCACATCCGCAGATCAGCAGCAAGACGAGCAACCGGCCCCACCAGAGAAGACCGGTTTGTGCAGGCCCGGCCGTTGGCGGGCAGGGCTTGCGCGCCGCCCCACGGCGCTTGATGCTGTCAGTAGCTGGCATGGCGCACGATTTCGCCTTCGATGAGATAGATGACCTCTTCGGCGACGTTGGTGGCGTGATCGGCGATGCGTTCCAGATGTCTTGAAATCAGGTAAAAATTGATCAGGTAGGCCATCTGCTCGGGGTGATGACTGATTTCATCGCGGATCAGCTGATAAACCTGGCGGTGGATATTGTCCACCTCGTCATCCATGGTCACCACCTTGAAGGCCATATCGACGTCCATGTTGACCAGGGCATCAAGACTCATTTTGAGCATTTTTTCGACTTCCACCGTCATGGTTTCATAATCGAAGGCAAAGACAACCGGCTTTTCCTTGACCATGGTTTTGATACGTTGGGCGATATTCACGGTCTCGTCGGCGATGCGCTCCAGATCGTTGTTGATCTTGATCACGGCCACCAGGAAGCGCAGGTCGATGGCCACCGGCTGGTGCAGGGCCATGATCTTGAGGCATTCCTCTTCGATTTCCACTTCCATCTCGTCGACTTCGTAATCTGAGCGGATGATCTCCTGGGCCCGTTCGGCATCGCGCTCGGTCACAGCGGTGGCGATTCGCCGTACGCGCTCTTCGACCATTGCGCCGAGCGACAGGATCATCTTTTTGATCTTCTCCAATTCCTTGTGAAAATGTCGGGCCATGACCTTTCCTCTTTGCTTTGCCAGCTGATGAATTCATCAACCCGCGAAACCGGTTAGGACCGGATAGCGTTCGCCCGGCCCCATGAATGGGTTGAAATGCGTTGTCTCTCATATCGCAGGGAATGTTAGCTGTATGTTAGAAATTGGTTAGGGTTTCGATAATAGTTGGATTTTTCACATATTTTATTCTGCGATGAACGGTTGGGCCGTGCAAGTGAAAAGTTTTGATGCTGCTAATGAATAACTAAAGACGGGCTCATTTCCCCTTAACAGCGGATTAGTTGAAAGCGGCCAATGAATCGGCGACCGGACCATTTAACCGTCGTGATAGCAAAGGAGCCGCTTATGCGTGTTGACCTTCACGTGCATTCCAAACATTCGAAACGACCTTCGGCCTGGGTTCTGAAAAAAATCGGCTGCCCCGAGAGTTTCACCGAACCGCTCGATATTTATCGCATTGCCTGCGAGCGTGGCATGAGCCATGTTACGATCTCCGATCACAACCGTATCGATGGCGCGCTCGAAATCGCCCACCTGCCGCATACCTTCATCAGCGAAGAGATCACCACCTATTTCCCGGAAGATCAATGCAAGCTGCATGTGCTGGCTTTGAATATTGACGAACGCCAGCATGAGGATATTCAGAAATGTCGCGAGAATGTTTTTTACCTGGTGGATTACCTCCAGGCTCAAGGTATTGTGCACGTTCTGGCGCATCCCTTATACGGTGTCAATGACCGCCTGCGTATCGAGCATTTTGAAAAAATGCTTCTTTTGTTCAAGCATTTCGAGTTGAACGGGGCCCGCAACGATGTGGCCAATGATGGTCTCGTTGAAGTGCTGGATTGTCTGACTCCGGACCTGTTGGACATCCTGGCGGAGCACCATGGTATCGAACCCGCCTTTCCAGAACCCTGGAAAAAGCATATCACCGGCGGGTCCGACGATCACAGTTCGTTGAATATCGCCCGCACCCATACCGTGGTCGCCGGTGCCAACAACCTGGCGGAAGGCCTGGCCGGCATTGAAAACGGCTTGAGTCGGGCCGAGCGCCATCCTTCTCAGCCGGAGACCATGGCACATAATTTCTACAGTATCGCCTACCAGTATTACCGCAGTAAATTCAACCTGGAGCGGTTCCAAGGCAAAGATATCCTGATGAAGTTTCTCGACCAATCGCTCCGGCCGTCCCGATGCACGGACTCAGGGCGTGACGAGCGACTGATCGACAAGGTCTATTTTTTTATCAATTCCCATCGCCGCGCGAAGGTTGCGCCACCATCCGACGATCTCATCGGCTTGCTTCGTCATACCACGACCTGTCTACTGAATGATGACATGCAGTTCAAGACCCTGGCCCTGAAAGGAGATCGTTCTGACGGAGCTCCGGAAACCAACTGGTTTGATTTTGTAAACCAGGTATCCAATAAGACCCTGATCAATTTTGCCAATCATGCCATGAACCATATCGTGGGTGGGAATGTTTTCAATATTTTCCACACCCTCGGATCGGCCGGGGGGCTTTATGGTTTGCTGGCGCCGTACTTTATTGCGTTCGTGCTTTTTTCCAAGGATCGCGATTTTACCCAGGCGGTGCGTGAGCATTTCGGCCTTCCCGCCCGGGCCAAGGCGCCGGCAACGGATTCGGTGCGCGTGGCCCATTTTACGGACACCTTCTATGACACCAATGGTGTCGCCCTCACGATCCAGCAACAGGTTCAGGTCGCTCTCCGGAACGGGAAACCCCTGCAGGTGATTACCTGTCATGATGACTCGGTCCCGTTACGACCAGGGGTGAAAACGTTTAGGCCGATTGGTAGCTATGAATTGCCGGAATACCGTGAACAAAAGCTCTTTTACCCGCCCCTGCTGGAGATGCTGCGCTATTGTTACGAGCAGGGCATTACCCGTATTCACTCAGCCACGCCCGGTCCGATCGGGTTGGCTGCGCTGGCCATCGCCAGGATTCTGAAATTACCGTTTTGCGGGACATATCATACCCAGTTACCCCAATACGCCCAGTTCCTGACGGGTGATGAAGCCATGGAGGAACTCACCTGGAAATTTGTCATCTGGTATTACGACCAGATGGATCTCATTTATGCACCCTCTGAAAGCACGCGTCGGGAACTGATCGAGAGGGGCATCCAGGAGGATAAAATTGCCCTTTACCCGCGTGGGATCGATATCAGGCGATTTTCCCCTGAGAAACGCAACGGCTTTTACAAAGATAATTACGGTCTCGACACCGAGGTAAAGCTGTTGTACGTGGGCCGCGTTTCGAAAGAAAAAAACCTCGATGTTCTCGCGGATGCTTATCGGGATCTGCGCAACCGGCACTCCCGGCTCCATCTGGTCGTCGTGGGTACCGGGCCCTATCGAGAGGCAATGCAGCAGCGGCTGGGCGGGCTGCCATGCACCTTTACGGGCGCCCTTTGCGGCGATGAACTCGTGCAGGCCTACGCTTCGGCCGATCTCTTTGTATTCCCCAGCACAACCGACACCTTCGGGAACGTCGTCCTCGAGGCCCAGGCCTGTGGACTCCCGGTGGTGGTATCCGATCAGGGAGGCCCCAAAGAGAATTTAGTGCCGGAGCGAACCGGATTGATCGTACGGAGCAACGATTCGCAAGCCCTCGCGGATGCCCTTGACCGCCTTTTGTCGGATTCGCGGCAGCTGAAAGCGATGGGGCGGGAAGCTCGTCGATACATGGAAGCCCGATCATTCGATGCGGCCTTTTTGAAGACTTGGGAGACTTATAAGACCATCAGAACCAAGGAGCACTATCAATGGGTGGCCGGTTTCTAACTTCGCCAGCATGGATGTGCCGAAACGAATCGACGGGTATTTTGGCACGTCGTCTGTGGTTTTGGATTCAGCCGCCCCCCTATAACAATCATATCTAAAAACCTCACCGACGATCATTCATGAAACTTTTCCAAACGCTTAAGATGCTCCGCAACGATCGACTGCCGGGCCAGTTGATCATTCAGCTGACCGACCGCTGCAATGCCACCTGCCCACAATGCGGGATGAACGTTCATAACCGTTTTCCCCGCCACGGCCTTGCTCAGGATGATGTCCGACGCATGATCGATTCCGCGGCCGAGCATGGGATCGACGCGATTTCATTTACCGGCGGTGAGCCCTTGATGGCCATGAACATCCTCGTTCCCCTGATCCATCACGCGGGTGCGGCCGGAATTCCCTATATCCGCACCGGCACCAACGGGTATTTTTTTCGTTCGCCCGAGAAGGTTGATTTCATCGATCGTGTCAAGCGCCTGGCGGAAACCCTGGCGGCCACGCCCTTGCGGAATTTCTGGATCAGTGTTGATTCCGCTGACCCGGATGTCCATGAGAAAATGAGAGGGTTTCCCGGAGTCATTCGCGGAATCGAGAAGGCCCTGCCTGTATTTCATGCTTACGGCCTTTATCCATCCGCCAATTTAGGAATCAACCGCAACCTCGATGGGGCTGCGCCTATCCCTTTCCTTGCCAACGGTCACCGCCATTCCGATGCCGTAACGGATGATGTTTTCCGCCAGAAACTCCATAGCGGATTATCCCGATTTTTCAAATTTGTGGCCCAATTGGGCTTTTCGATTGCAAACCTCTGCTACCCGATGAGTGTCGATAACAAGGAGGATGGCGAGGCCCTAAACGCGGTGTATGGGGCCACGGCGACAACATCCATCGTTTCGTTTTCTTCGCAGGAGAAAGCGCATCTTTTTGATATTCTCGCCCAAAGCGTAACGGAAAATCGCTCCCGGCTGCGAATATTTGCCCCCCTGTGCTCGCTCAAGGCCCTGAAACATCAGTTCGAACAAGGGCATCGCGGCTATGCCTGCCGTGGCGGAAAAGATTTCTTTTTTGTGGATGCCGTCAAGGGGCACACCTTCCCATGCGGTTATCGTGGTGAAGAGGACCTGGGCGTTTTCTGGGAAAAGACCGAATTGCCCGGAGTTGACGCGAGGGCGTGTTATGCCTGCGAATGGGAATGTTTTCGTGATCCATCGGAGTTGGGGGGACCTTTGCTCGATATTACCCAGCACCCTGTAAAGAGCATTCGCAAGATGAGTAGACAATCCGAATTTTTCAAATCCTGGCTGGCCGACCTTCGGTATTACCGGGCCTGTGATTTTTTTGACGGACGCCGTCCAGCCCGCCTCGATCGGCTGAATCGTTTCACCGTCCCCATGCGTTTGTAACGGATTTCTAGCCTGGTAAAAACCCGCCCCTCATCTCACCGGGCTAATGTGACCATGATGCCGCTTGCATAACCGCTGAAACTCGAAACATGACGACACCCCCATTATTTCACCAAATATTCAGACGAACCCTGATTGGAATGGGCTACAATAAGGAGGATTCCATGAACCGAATCAATCCGTGTCTGCAATGCCATCGCGGGAACCAAGATAAAAACAATCCGCAATGCCGAGAGTGTGTCAAGCGGCTGTCGTATCTGAGGCGCCTGGCCCATGATCTGGAGTTCAGTGCCGCCCTGGCGGTGGATCACGGCTATCCCCTCCATCTGCCCTCCAGTCGGCCCTAAAGGATGTGTTTATGACGGAAAAGTATTTACGAATGAATGATGAAGTCTTTGTTTTCCACCCCGATACGTATGAAGTCGTCCGTATCGCGTCCAAGCGTATTCAGCAACTTCACCACCCTGAAGAAATACGGCGGTTGCGTTTGACAGCGGTGGAAATTACGCGCCAGCAGGCCGAACGGGCCGCTCCGGAACTGGGGTCGATGCATTGTCCGGCCACATGAATAGGCGGGATCAGCTGCCCGGTCCCCTCTTTGTTTCATTGCCATGACGTTGGAATCGCTGATCGAGCAATACGGCTATGCCGCCATATTTATCGGTGCCATTCTGGAGGGCGAGACCGCCTTGTTGATTGCCGCCGTGCTGGTCCAACAGGGCTTGATGGACTTCCGCGGCATGCTGCTGGCATCGACTTTGGGAGCCTTTACCGGCGATCAGCTTTTCTTCCACCTGGGCCGCTGCAAGGGCAACGAGGTTTTTCGCAATTATCCGGGATGGCAGAACAAAATTCGTCGTGCGGCGCATCTACTCGATAAACGCCGTCGCCTGGTAATGCTTGGCTACCGTTTTCTTTACGGCTTGCGGGCCGTTATCCCCTTCCTGCTTGGGTCCGGTAGCTGCCGGGTGCCGTCCTTCGTTATTCTCAGCGCTATCAGTGCAATTATCTGGGCGGTTGTTATCGGTACCGGCGGCTATTTTTTCGGGGAAGCGTTTGAACGCTGGCTGGCCCAGGGGCGTTTCTTCCAGAAAGGCCTGCTGCTTGGTATAATCCTCATCGCTACCGCGGCTCTCATCGTCCGGTGGCGACAGTCACGTGCGGATAACATACCCGACAAATAGTCTTTGCCCGGGGAAGTCCTCCCGTGAATCTTTTCACCACCTATTTTGGCCGACCGACAAATGTGGGGTGGCCGGCCCTATGTCAAATGGTGGTGAACATGAAATTCAATGGTCGAACCGGTGACATTGCTTCTGCCGGTGAAGAGAAAAGCGGTGATCCACAGCGCTTGAAGAAATAGCAGCATGGCTGGGTGCCAGAGGGCTGATAGCCCCATGAGGACCGATAGCGATTGTGCCGGGGGTGGCGTGGGGATGAAGATGGCCAGAACGATTGCATACAAGGCGGCAAACAGGCTCATGTACTGGTAGGCGCTGATCCGGCCATTCCCACGAAAATCAGCCCGCAGGAACTCCGAGGTAAAGCGCCATAGCTGGCTGATGACCAGTGACAGAAGCAGGGCGGTACGGTAGGCGCCATTCAGGAAAGCATAGATTCCTGCCAGTGCGGTCAAGCCGTAGAGAACGGCCGTCATCGCCTGCACAGGAAGAACCTGAACACCTTCCAGGTGGTGGGCGTACGCTATTTTGCGCGTACGCCCGATGAAGGTAAAATGCCAGTGGCAAAAAATTTTACGCAAGAACGGGTGCACGTCGGCCAGCGGTTTTCCGTAACAGCAGCCAAAACTGATGCAGGCCAAGCGGCCGATACCCTCGCCCCAGCAATAGGCGATGGCAACAGCGGAGAGAAACACGATCGGATTCACATTGACCTGGAGATAATGGTTGGTGATGGGTTGCGCGATCAGCAATAAGGGCGGTGTCAGGAGTATTCCGATAAAAAAGGCCCCCCCGACACTGAAGGTGTGGGTTTTTTTTTCGACCAGGCGGGCCACCAGTCGGGATCCGGGCATGCATACGGCGAGAATGAGAATCAATAGGGAAAGGGTATAGCCCAGAGGGATACCCGCTGACGCTGTCAACAGGGTCAACAGGGTACAGGCGAGGGTATAAGCTGTGGCATTGAAGACACCATAGTAGGTTAAATTGACCCCCTGCCAGCCGTTATCAGTCCCCTTGTTTTTAGGGATAGAAGCCAGAAATTGCCATCTTTCCCTGGGTAAATGGCGAAAGGCCCACCAAAATAAAAAAAGGGTAAACAAACCACTGACCCCAACGAACAGTTCATCAGCCATCATGGGCTCCTTTCACGGCGATGGTGGCGCGGACCTGGACATCGGTCTCCACCAGACGGCTTCCGAAGCTGGATGAAAACCGGCTCCGGGCGGTTGAATGCCTTTGGTTGGCCAGGATGTCATCGCAGAATTGCACACGGTCTTTTTGAAAAATGATAACGTCTACCGAACTGCCCGGGCGGTAGAGACTTTTAGGTTGCCCGCGTTTGACAAACAGTCCGGGCTCGATACCGCAAGGGTGCTCATAGTATGTGTCACTGTAGCACTGAACGATATCGCCGATCATGAGCGCCACAACCTCGATCATGGCCACCAGGCCGACATTGCTTCCGCCTGCAACATCGGTATCGATGATGGTCACCATCCGCCGATTTTTGGAGTAGGGCGTAACCATACGGACAACCGCACCGGGATTACAGGAATGGAATCCGCCCTGAATTTCATAAATATCGAGGATTCGTCCGGTAACAGGGAGGTGGTTATAGTGGTATTTTTCCGGTGTCAGTCGAAATATCGCGAATTGACCTTCATGAAATGCCTTTAGCCATTGGGTCTTATCGACACCAAGCAGTTCCTTGAAGTCAAAAAATTTTTCCTTGAGAAAAACAGTTGATTCCCGGGCAAAGGAACCCACAAGCATACGGGCGTCGGCAGGGGCGACGATGTGATGCTCATCCCGCGCCATGGGGCGGCACTGCCAATAGCGAATCTGCCGCTCGAAGAGTTTCCGTGGTGATGTCAACGCCTCCGGCGCCAGGCACTCATCCAAACAAATACCAAGCTCACGAACCATGCGTTCGACTGCGGTTCGAGACTGGCGGGTCGGTAAATCAAATTGCCAATAGGCACAGTAATCATTGGTCCGACGGGAGGTGAGCATGTCAAAAAGGAGGGGGGAACGTTCCCGGGTTTGCGAATAAAGCAGGTGAATGATTTTATCGGAAAAAAGCGCTTCCGTGATCACCCGGCCGGTATCACGCTGGATGTATTGATGTTCCGGTAAAGCAAACATAATCAGTCGTACACAAGCCTCCTCATCCTATTCACTTGATGAAGTGATGCCTCACCGGGTGAGCGCATCGGTCGCATGCTATTTCAGGCGTTTTCATGTTGGTTGGCCCGGAGGGTTGTCAGCAGAAAAAGATGAATGAGCTTGACCAGGATTTCCTCTGAGGCCATTTCAAACAACAGAGCCTGGCGGTGGCGTGCCAGAAATTCGCCCGCATTCATACCCCTCAGCAGACGATACAAAGGGCGATTGTAATTTCCCTGCCGCCAGGCCGCCGGCGCATCGATCGCCGTCAAATCCTTTTCGAAAAGATCCAGTCCCTCTTCCATCTGCTTGCCGCGCAAGGTTCCGCGGTAATATTTCTCGGCGGCCTGGTTGAACACCTCGGAAGAGGCCTGAAGCGGGGACCGGGCGCCAATCTCATCTAAAATGCCCTGCGTCAGGCGACCGGCTGCAGAGCCCTGAGGAGGTGACTGAAGGCGGTCTTCGAGATCATTTAGGCACTCATGGGCCTGGAATTGTTCGATCAACTCGGGGGCATCCCCGCGAATCGTACGAATCAGGGCCAGACGGTATTCATCCATTTTCACACGGATAAAACCCGGATAGCGGCGGCTGAATCGGGTCCCCTGCACATTCTCCAGCAAGCGTCGTAAAAACCGGTTGCGACTTTGACGGTGAAGATAGAAAGTCGGTAAGCCAATGGCCGCGCCGAAAAAGATCTGGCGCCGTTCGCTTTCGATCCGAGGGGTGTCCGGGATGTCGGCATGTCGAATGCCCTCTCGGAAGACATATTGGAAGGCGAGTGCGGACAACAGTACCTGCAAGCTGGCGGCAGGCGCTAAATCGTTTTGGAAGGTTTCGAACTGACTGTAATGGCGTCCCTCGAAGCCGGAAAAGCCCATGTCATGAAAGCGGCGCAGCCGGTAAAGTAGATAGAGCGGCATGGCGCTGTGGAAGATGCCCATCGATGTCAGATCGTTTTTTAGTTTGCGATCGCTGCCGATTTCCCCGTTCAGGGCGCCGGAGGTCCGGGTGCTCATCAGGCATGCCAGGTAGTCCAGCAGGCGATAGTCGAGAACGAAGTCGCCTTGCATTCTGAGAATGCGGCTCACACGCCGATCGAGCCAGGAAGGGCCAAATGGCGTAATGGGCTTTCCGAGGATTTTCATGTGCGCTTTTTTCTTCCAGCGCCGCCAAATCATGCGCAGGTGCGTCGCGTTCAATTCGTGAGGGAGAAATCCCAGGGCCTTTTCGGGGTGCATGTCCGCAAAATCAAGCCGATAGGGGCCCCCGCTGTATGTCCCCACGAAGAGGGGTAGAAAGTGCTCCAGGATCTTAATCGAGAGGTCACCCAACCATTTTTCCTCGCGTGGACCGAAATCCGAGTCAGGGCTTTGCATGCGCTCTGTCAAGATCTGGCTTCCGATGCTCAAATGGGTGCCATTGTTGGCCAGACTGATGTTCGACAGGTTGGGCAGCACTACCAGGTTGCGGGTAATGATTCCGGCATCCCTAAGTTTTTTGACAGCGTTCAGCTGACTGCGGGATAATACTTTATGGCAAAGCGCCATATATTCCTGTTTGGCCTCACCGCGTTCCCAACCGGAAAGACACGGGCTCATGAAGAGTTCCCGGTAGAAGGTATCCGGGATGAGTTCATTCAGGCGTTTCTGCCGCTGGGGAGGATGGGGCGCCATATAGATCAAAGCCCGCTGGCCGTTGGGCAACAGGTGAAAGCGACGATTGGCGTACATCACCAGCAGTTGTGAAAACAGCAGCCTTTTGCTGGTTTCTTCGGCTATGGCGGTTCCCATCGACGGGCCGTTGGTGAGGGTCGGAGTGTAAAAAGAGTGGGTTTCCGGGGAGGTGTTGTCACTGATGAAGTGCGCCATCAGCCGCCGGGCTTCCGAACGGATCATCGGGTCGGTCCGGGGGGCACTGACCGCTTCGGCCAGAGCCAGTTTCATCAGGTAGCTGATGGGAACGCGGATATGGGGTTGCCCGTTGCGGTGGCAGTGAAAACGATCGGCATCCTTTCGCAGGGGGCTTTCGGGAACTGATTTATCGGAACGCAGATCTTGCCAAAAGACATTCCGGGTATAATCGGACAAACGATCTTCCGGAAACTGAACCCAACTATTCTCCCATACGCGATCTTCATTGCAGCTTAGGTAGGCGTCCAGATCCTCTTTCAATTGCGGTGAGGTGTCGCCGGCCAGGGCCATGTGGCAAATATTTTCAAAGACATCGGAGCTGGCGATGGACTGGGGCAGATCGACCCGGTCCGCCTCGCCGACCACGGCAGCCTGGAGCTCGTTCTCGACGCCGGCGGTCGTATCTTCCCTGGCAAATGGCAGCGTACGCGCCAGCGTTTCGGCGGAACGCGTGTCGATACCAAGGCGATCCGTCATCGATGGAATGGCTTCCCCGGGGGGAAGAATAAATTCATGCGGCCGGATGACATTGGATAAGGCGGAGGACACAGGCATATCCTTCTGTTTAATATTGTCTCCATGATAAGGCGTGATTCCTGAACGATGCCGTTGGTTTGTTCCAGGGGTGTTAAATTCTTGTTTTTTTTATGATAAAATTGATGTCTTACAGGAGGCCTCAATCTGTTGATGGCCATGGTTGGTACCGGACGGAAAGTTTTGGAAGGCGGCGCGACGAATCGTCGCTCTGATCGGCAGGCATTATCGTGAGGCCGTGGGATGGTGCTTTCGGGGCCGCCCGGCGCTGCAGCGGTTTATCAGTTCGATCATGGCAGCGGCAGCCGGGGGCGGTGTTTTACGACGCATGGTGATTGCCATGCCAACGGTCACACCCACCAGGGAGAATACGACCAACATCGATGTCATTGTGCGGAGAACTCCAGTTCGGGCCAGATTCGGGAGTTAACTGTTATGATAAGTACCACTCCGGGCTTTCGTCGCAATTGAAAATACCTCAAAGGCCATCCCGGCAAGGGTTGTCGGATCAGGATTTCATTAAGACATTAGGTTGATCTGTATGGCGTTAGGAAATGATGAGCATTAAATTGGGGGGCCCGATTTGTCGCACGCCAAAGGCGCGAATGAAAGATTATAGACCGGAGCGCAGAATATTCAAACCTGGGCGGTGGTCGATCAACCGGCTGGCGGGAGCCGTTGCCAGGTTGGCATTCAGCGGTCATGGTCATTTTTTTTTTGACAATTTTAAACAATCCGACTTATATAAAACCTGAAATACAGGGTGGTTGCGTCAGTTCCGGCTGCGAAACGGCCTTGTGAGATCGCCGAGCAAGCCCCCATGGAGGAGAGTGATAATGGCGGAAAGCAAAAACGAAATCAGCCAGACCGATGTGGCCTTCCGGTTATTCGAGCTTATTACGGACATGACCTACGACGAGCAACTGGCCATGCTCGAGGAGCTCGAAAAAAAACAGACCCGTCGCACCCGGCGCCACAGGCGACGCGATACCAGCCTCACCGTCTATTACGCAACCCATGATCGCGCCTATCGCGACACCATCCAGAATATCAGCCCCACCGGTGTATTTATCGAAACACGGGAACCCTTTGATATCGGTCAGGAAATCCTGCTCAATTTTACCCCGGCCCGCAACGCCGATCCCATCAAGGTGCGCGGTATGGTGGTGCGCATCACCGAAGAGGGAATCGGGGTCAAATTCGTGCGCCCGGCGGCCAAGGATCGGGCGCACTAATCCGATCCGGCAAACGGCTCAGGGCAGATAGATCGAGAACGTGCTCCCTTCCCCCAGCCTGCTTTCCACGGCAACTTCCCCCTCGTGCGCCTGGACGATATGTTTGACGATGGCCAGCCCCAACCCCGTTCCTCCCAATTGGCGACTGCGGGCCTTGTCCACGCGATAGAAGCGTTCAAACAATCTTGGCAGGTTGCGTTTGGCGATCCCTAAGCCATAGTCGCGCACGTGGATCGCTACCATCCCATCGCGTTTTTCGGCGCTGATTTCGACCCGACTCCCATCGGAACTGTATTTGATGGCATTATCGAGTAGATTGACAATGGCCTGTTCGAGCATGGGGGCATCCACGGTCGCCTGCAGGTCCCGGCCGTTTTTGACCTGGATATTGATTCGCTTGGCTTCGGCATTTTTCTGGCAGACCTGAATGGCGGTCTGAAAAACATTGTCCAGCCGTGTCAAAGACAGATTAAGTGTTTCCCTGAAGTTTTCCCGTTCAATCCGTGACAGGGACAACAGATCCTCGACAATCGATTCCAGGCGATTGACATGTCGGGTGACAATTCCGAGAAAGCGGTGGGTGTCCTCCGGAGAATCGACTTCACGGTTGTAAATGGTTTCCACGTAGCCCTTGATGGCGGTCAAGGGGGTCTTGATTTCGTGGGAAACGTTGGCCACAAAGTCGCGCCGCATATGTTCCAGGCGCCGCAGGCGGGTGACATCGGTCATGACCAGCAGGGTGCCGATCCGGTGTCCGGTCGTGTCGACGATGGGTGAACTTTTAATATTCAGAATAATTTCAGCTTGACGATAAAAAGCGATATCGTCTTCCAGCGAATCCTCGGCCTTGAGGGCTTTGCTAACGAAGGTCTGCAGGGCCAGGTTACGAACCACTTCCTGAATGCTGCGGTCTTTGGCCCGGTCACGATCGCACTCGAACATTTCCGCAGCCAGAGGATTCATGCTCATGATGGATTCGTCGCTATCGATGGCCACCACGCCTTCGCGCATGCTTGAGAGGACGGTTTCCAATTCGTTTTTCTGGTCGATGGCGGTTTTGATACGATTATCCAGCCGGGTTGCCATCTTGTTCATCGCTTGGGCCAATCCGGCCAGTTCTTCGGTTTCGGGCAAGACCATTTTATGGGTGAGGTTGCCGGCGGCAAAATCATCAGCACCGCGTTTGAGCATTTCGATCGGGTGGCTTATTTTGCGGGCGGCCAATAGGCTGATCAATCCCACCAGAATCGCAATAACCAGCCCGCCGCCCGCCATGCGAAGGCGAATGGCGCGCATTTGATCTTCCAGGGATGTGACCGGAAATGCGGCGCGGGCGACCCCTATTAGGCGGCCCTGTGCCTTTACCGACACGGCAACATACATCAGCCGACGGTCCAGTGTTTTACTGTACCGAACGGATCGTCCCGACCCATTTTGCATGGCATCGGCGATTTCGGGCCGATTGGCATGATTGTCCATATGGGTGGGGTTCTCCTGGGAGTCCCCAACCACGATGCCGTCGGGAAGAATGACCGTAAACCGGGTCGAGGAGCGTTGGCCGGCCTCTTTGCAGATCTGGTCAATGCGCTTGGCTTGAAGCGGATTGAGATAGGATTCGATTTGATGCCGGACCAGGGCGATGCGATCTTTCAGATCGGCCGCGGTCTGGTCCAGAAAGAAAAGTTCCATGGCATGAGAGGCAAACCATATGGCGCCGATTATGGCGATCAGGGTGACCAACAAAAAGGAAGGGAAGATTTGCCATACAACGCGTTTGCGCTTCATGAGGATTCTTTTAAGCGGTAGCCGACGCCGCGGACCGTTTCAATGTAGTTGCCACAGCGGCCAAGTTTTTTGCGCAAGCCGACAATTTGGACATCGACGGAGCGGTCGGTCACGGGATAATCGTCACCTCGAACCATATCGACGATCTGGGATCGGGTGAAGACCCATCCGGGGCGTCGGGCCAGGATGCTTAAGACCTGGAATTCGGTATACGTCAGGCTGATAGGCTGATCTTCAATGGTCACGGTGCGACGGCCGGGATGAATTTCAATATCGTGAACCCGAATAACAGCCAAATCATCCGGAGCATCGTTCCCGCTGCGTCGGATGATGGCCCGTGTGCGGGCCACCAGAATCCTGGGGCTGAACGGTTTGGTGACATAGTCGTCGGCACCAAGCTCTAACCCGGCGACCACATCGGCTTCTTCCCCCTTGGCGGTTAACATGAGCACGGGAATATGTTTGGTCTGCGGATCGTTCTTAAGCTTGCGGGTGACATCGAGGCCATCGATTCCCGGCAGCATGAGATCGAGGATGATCAATGCCACCGGACCGCTGCGGGCGGCGGTCAGAGCCTTTTCGCCCGTATCGGCGCACTGAACTTCGTAGCCCTCACGCTTGAGGTGATGGCGGACCAGTTCTAAGATGTCTTCTTCATCGTCAACGACCAGAATGGTTTCTTTGGCCATGGATTAGATCCGTAAGGGAATGGTGTTAATCGTATGTTGGCCGGACGAATATGCGCCAGGTGTTAGCATCGCGTTAATACCATATTAGAATACAGTTTGGATAGCGTCAGAAATTGGTTGGGATATAAGGCGGTTGGGATCAGAATGCTTCGCCGGTGAGTTGTGAGGGGGCTATGGCCGGATCTTCCGGGCACCATCGTATCGTTTCGGCGGTTATTTGGCACCCTCAGGTGACCAGCCAGATGGTAATTTGGTCGGTCCGATCCATTAGGTAGCGGGAGACGCTGCCGGCCAGGAAAGAGCGGTGCCTGCCGCGGCGTCCGATGATCACCGTACGGTAATCGCCTCGATTGAGTTCGGCAACAATGCCTTTGCCGGGATTGAGCATGCTTTCCGCAATTTTGATATCCATCTGCTTCTCGTCCAGGCCGGCCGCCGTGAAAAGGCTGCTGGCCCGGGCATAAAAATCGTCGATGCAATGACGCGAACCACGACGTCCGGCACGCTCCAGACGATCCTGCCCGGGGCCCCCATAGATGGGGCAGGATTCGATCATGCGGGGGATGACATGGTAAAATTGAAACTTCATATCGGTGTTGCCGGTGAACATCTGACACAAATGTTCCACAGCCCGTAACGCACTTTCCGATCCATCCACCGGAACAAGGATGCGGTCGTTGGTTGGCTCGCGGCCCACAACCCATATGGGCATGACGGTGGTTTGGGCCACCAGATCGGTCGATACGCTGCCCAGAAACTTTTTTTTCAGGGCCGTTAAACCGCGCCGGCCGACGACAATGGCGCGGCTGCGGATCTCGTGGCCGCAATTGAGGATGATTTTGGCCACGCCCTCTTTTTGCGGACAACTCACCGTTACAACCCGTTCGACCAGGATACCGCCATCCTGCAGCATCCCCTGGTAACGTTCCAGAAGCGCTTCCGAGGCATAGCTGCGGGTCGCCTGAAGACGATCCAAGTCTTCCAGGGCCAGCGCATCCTGGTGGGCCGCGTCTTCGATAAATTTGGGGTCGCAGTGCTGAACGTGAATGAGCACGCTGCGAAGGTCCCTGATCATGCCGGCCATTTGGCTCGCATAGCGTATGACGCGCCGGGAAGCATCGGTACCGTCTATAGCGATTAAGAGACGCTTTTCCATGACATGGGCCTTTCAGCGCCGGGGGTGCTGATGATGGTGGTCTCGGTTCGTGGCGGGATCAACAAAGCTCAAATGCGGCGATATGTATAGTATATTTTTTAAGATGACTTGGTTCGATGTCAAGACATGGTGCGGGGTTGCTTCAGAACGCGCTTTGGCCGGCCTGACGGGTGCTTCGGTTCTGCTGGCGCAAGGCCTGTTTTTCGCTTTCGATAAGCTGTTGCAAATTTTCCACAAAAACCATGCGCAGTTCCTGAACCAAGCGGCCGTTACGGCGGCGGAAGGTGATGGCGGCGAGAATGTCGCCCTCCCGTTCCCATAGGCGGACGGAATCATCGGCATGCTCCGTTGGCACCATGCGCGGCGGACCGTATTTGGAGGTCAGCGTGGCGATGGTATCCTCGAAGTCGCTGGTCGGGTTGATGACAAAGTACAGGGGCAGGCCGGTGCGATTGGAAAAAAAGAGCTCGATAAACCGAAAAGGTAAATTCTGTTTTGTGGCCCGGTGATAGGTCAAGCGGGTGGTGTCGTGCTCCTTGCGTTCCCCCGCGCGCGGGTTGAGTTGTTGGTTCAATTCGTCCAGGACCGGAAGATGGGCCTGCATGAAAGCACGCTCGAAAACGGTCAGATCGAGGGGGGTGGAATGGGCGATCGCATCGGAGCCCAGCTTCTCGGAAAGCGATTTGCGCAGGTCGCGGGTGAGTATGGTCCCCCGATCCAGCTCGAAGAAGGTAAAACTGGGCTCGGCGGTGGCGACATTGGCCGGGGCGGCGATGGGCACATCCCGCTGGGATCGGGTCAGGGCGATACCGGCGGCGATAAGCAGGATGAGCGTGCCGGCCGAAAGCAGGACAATGATCAGGTTGCGCTGTTGAACAGGCGTCATGAAGGGCCCCTCTGGTCGGTCTGCCTGGAATTCAAATGCTTTGATTTGAAAATAACAAAGGCTAGGCGATTTGTCAGGGGGGAAAGGCAGATTTTTACTGGTTTGGGGCTAAATTACCGTTTGCGAGGTGTGGGTTTTCCGCTCATATGATACCGATACATGCCGCAATCGCGGGTGGCCCCTAGTTCAGCGAACCACCAGGACCGGGCAAGGGGCGGTCTGGAGTACCCGATGGGTGACACTGCCCAATAAAAGCCCTTGTAAGTCGCTAAGACCCCGCGTTCCCATGACGATCAGATCACAGGCGTCGATGGCCGCGACCTGTTTAATGGTGTTTCCAGCGGGACCCTCCATAATGCGGTCCTCGAAATCCACCTCGGCTTGACGAAGTCGATCGCAATAGGGTTGCAGGCGCTTCTGGGCATCTTCCAGGGTGCGGGTAATCATGGACTGCAGATAAGGTTCGCCGATGATCTTGGGGAAAGGACGGTGGCAATAGAGCAACAGAATGCGGCCGTTCAAAAGGCGGACCAGATCGATCGCATAATCGGCGGCCCGGTCGGCGTGAACCGAGCCGTCCACCGGCAGGAGAATACGGCTTAGGGGCATGGCTTATCTCCTGATGGTAATGGGCCACCCCGCGCCGGTGATTTCCACGCCGCATGCGGTTTCAGCCGCATCGCCGTTACCTTTGGGGAAAACGCGCATCCCCGCGCCGGCGCCCCGGGAAGATGCGCTGGAGATTGACCATGACCGTTTCGATCGGACCGGTATCGATTGCGGCGGGTGATACCCCTGGCAATGTGGCATCACCCGCCGATTCGGTCTGGTCATAATCGCCCTCCATTGGCATCAGGTGCTGCTGACGCCGGAGGGGCGCAGTTTACCGGCGCTGACCGGTACACCTTCGTGGGGGGTCCAGCGTTTGGCGCCCACCTCGCGTGGGTCGCGGGCCGCCTTGAGGATCTCGATGCTGCTCTTGAGCCCTTTATAGAGGCGCGACATTTCAATAGCCATCCCGGCGATTTGCGCCACTGCCTGGACAAAGTTGACGTCTTCCAGGGTTGCATCCCAGGGCTCGGCCGTATAAATGCGGATGGCCCCGATGGGGTTGCCGCGGGCCATGATGGGAACCGCCAGAATAGAGGCAATGCCTTCTTTGATGGCCTCGGCCGGATACTGAATCCGGGGATCGTCGCTGACATCGGAAATCGCCACGGGACCATCTTTCAGCGCGTCGGCAATCGAACGCAGGGCACTGATCGGGCCTTTATTAAGGTAGTTCTCACTGAGCCCTGCCGAAGAGGCCAGTTCGAGCTCCTGGGTTTTGGGGTTGATCAGGAAAAGGGCGCATCCTTTGGTTTGCAGTGCATCTTTGACGCCGGTGACGCACAGCAGGGCAATCTCGTTAAATTCCCGCGACATGGAAATGCGCTGGGTAATCTTTAAGAGCGTTTCGTAGTTGAGCAGATGTTTTTCCATCCTCTCCTCCTCTCGTTTACCTTTACGGTTGCCGATCCGTCTTATCCGAAGTGGGTTTACCTCCTTTCGCAGGAACAAGGGTGGTCGGGCCAAACGACGCGAAAAGCATTTGCCACGGTCGCATGGGCGGAATCCAGCGACGGCATGCACGCTCTATCGCGCGTGAATCGGGAGCTTAAATCCCTTTGAATCAGGGGGGACACCGGGGCGCATGTCTCGACACAACTGGACACGCTATGAATAGGTGGACCGCAGTGCGCAGATGCGACGGCATTGGGCCGACGCAGAAGCCCCCCGGGTCCATCCCTGATGGCTGCCGATGAGAATGTAGCGGCTGCTCACCCAATGACAGGAATCGATACGGGCGTAAGAGGCGACATCGTCAGACGGTGAGGAAAGATTGAGGACAAAAGTTCACTGTGCGGCGAAACAGCATAGGAAGAGAAGCTTTTCGAAAGAAGACCAGACGATAAAGAAATCGATGTGGTCGCCATATATAAGAACATTAATCATTCTGAAGCGATTCTGTCAAGCCGGTTGCTCCTGTCTGGCGCCCTAATCGAGGCGGTGTGATCTCGGCTATCCGCCGGCATTTCAGCCCAGCAGGCATTTTGGTGCCAGCTCCACGGTGCGAACAGGACCACCCACCCATTTTCCCGGCTTAGCACCGCGGCCGCGCGCTAAAGCCCCTGGAGCAGGAAGTCGGCATCACCGCTATCGATCGTCTGGGTATCCAAAACGGAGG
>JASFFM010000014.1:0-23848 GCA_050124295.1 Desulfobacterales bacterium
CCGCATTGCTGTCGTAGACCTTGATCGCTTTTGCAGGAACCCGACGACGGACCCATTGAGCGGTATACCCGCCGCGCACAATACCGACGATCAGGCCGGAGGTCTGCTCGATGGCCGCCACGGGCTGCACACCGGGGTGGGTGAAAAGATAATATCCCAGCTTGAGAAGCGGATCCGAGTAGGTCAGGAAGGCCTCGCGGTCCTCGGTTTTGAAAAGGCCGGCATGCAGATCGGCCCGGCCCGCCTTGACCATCGCCAGGGATTCGGCAAAGCTGTCGGTCCTGATCAATTCAATCCGGCGGCCGGTCTTGCGGGACCACAGCCGCCAGATATCGGGAAAGAGCCCCTGGGGCCCGGCGGTCTGGTCTTCGAATTTAAGGGGCGCCACCCCGCTGTTGTAGACAACCTTCAAAGGTTCTTCGGCGGCGGCCGCCTGGAGCTGACAGGTCAGGAGGATCAGGGGAAGCGCCACCCATCGGCAAATCCGGCAGATCGGCATGATCACCTCCTTGTTGCCCAAAGCGCTAGGTCATGTTGCGGGAAACGCTCTGAAGAAGTGCGCGTACGAGCACACCGTTTTTTCTTAGCACAATGTGCGGTAATTCAAAACCTAGGCCTTGCGGCCCCATTCTCGGCCATCCAGCCGGTCTGGCGGGATCAATCGCCGGCCCTTGGAGGGCGGATTTTCTTTCCGGCCCGCGGACGCTTCAAGCCTGCGCCAAGACCAGCGCAGGCACCGCTGCGGGATGCCCTTCGGCGGTCAAACCGGGATATCATGGGGGCGAGATAAGCCTCCTGGGAGGCGGATGGGATCCCTGCGGCTTCCCTGGACGGCGTTGCACCCACCGGCGAGAGGGGCCCCGGGAGGCCGAACCGCCGTCGAAGCGGGCTTGATCGGCTTCGATGTCACCCGCTGCGCATCGGGTTCATTCGGCGACAGGCGAGTGGGAAGGGGTGTCCAGGGCCGCGCCCTTGCCCGGAAACGCTTCCCGCTGCACCGGGAAGGCGTTAAAATCCGTGCGCCAGGCGCAAACCAGGGTACCGGCGATCAGCAGGGCCGCGGCGGCCAGCATGATGCGGTAGGCATCGTCAGCCATCCAGGCCATGCGATCCAGAAAGGTGCCGCAGATCAGGGGCAGGCCCATGGCCAGGGGCAGGGTCAGGACCGGCGCCACGGCAAAATAGGGCGTGGCGTCGGAAAGACCGGATAACTTTTTGACGGCCGGGGCAAAAACAATCATGCGGGTCCCCCGGGAGGCCCCCAGCAGGAAGCTGGCCACAAAAAAACTCTCCGGGGTGCACCAGACCGCCAGCAGCACAACAGCGCTCAGGGAACTGAATTTGGAGGACATGGCCTTGTGCTTGAGCGACAGCCAGCCCATGGTCCCCAGCAGGACGTTGGCCAGAATGGCCCCACAGTAGATCAATCCCACGAACACGCCGGCGGCCACGGCCGGGGCGACCCCCCCGAAATCCGTTGCGTAGGCCGCATAGAACGAAATGACGGTGATCACGATGTAAAACTCCAGATCACTGCCCAGGAAGATTAAAAAATTCCGGTTCGCGAACATGTGACGTTGGGTGCTACGCAGGAAATTGAAAAAAGATGGGCGTACCATCTGCGGAGAGCTTTGCTCATCCGCTTCACGGGTGAGGAGAAAAAACAGCGAGCCCACCGCGAAGAGCGCGCCCACCACCAGGAAGATCACCGCCGCGGCCGAGGGTGCAAAGGCGTAGCGCTCCACGACCCTCAGAATGACCAGACTGCTGATCAGCTTGGCGATATTCTGGGCAATCATCATGGTGGCCAGACCGGCGGTTGATCTTTCTTCCGAGAAAATCTTCACCAGATAATTGAGCCATACCGGCAGGGTCATGCCAATGCATATCGTGAAAACGGCATAGCAGGCAAAGAAAAGCAGAAGGATATTTTCCGCCCGCTCCAGCACCACCAGCAGTCCCCCGAAGACCAGAAGGGCCAGACCGGATACCAGATGCAGGATAATCACCGCCCCGCGTTTGAAGACCATCCCTTCGGTCATGTAGCTCGACAGGAGGGCAAAAACCGAGGTGCCGATAAAAAAGAAAAACGGGATCAACCCCAGGGTCAAACCGGAGGCCCCCAGGTTTTTCAGAAATAGCTGCAGAAAAGTGCTTTCCACCACCACCGGCAGCCCGAGTCCCCAGAGGAATTCGACGGTCGAGATGCCCCAAACATTCCGTGTGTAGTAGCGGTCTTCAACCCTGAAGGTCATGGTTGCGATCCTGGTACGGGGTGCTGTGCGACGCTGACGGCGGCTTGGGTGGCTTCATAACGCAACATGTTTCAGAGGGTCGGAGGCAATGATGGCCCCCAAGGCTTGTCCATTCCGAAGCAGGCCGATGCGCGCTGACACGCCGCCGCTGCCGGGCGATGTCTGCCGGACCCCGGCACTTTAGATGGATTGCGGTCCCCTGTCAACGCGCCCGCGGCCGGAAATTGGTAGAACGTCAAGGCAAACACGTTTGTTCTTGACGCTGCCGGCTCCTCGCATTAATTTCTGCTTCGATATGTTTTCCGCCAACCTGCTGTGCCAACCCAACGAGGAGGCGTCATGGACAAGTGGGAATGCCCCTGCGGCTACATTTACGACCCCATTGAAGGAGATATCCAGAACAATGTCCCCGCGGAAACCCCGTTTGAAAATCTTCCCGATGACTGGGTCTGCCCCCTGTGCGGCGCCGAAAAGGAATACTTCGAAAAACTGGATTGATCCCGACGGCCAACCACGGCAGACCCCCGAAAGCAGCCCTTTCGATCGGCGCATCTTGCTTCCAAAGATGACCATGAGAGAATCGTTGCGCCCCACCCGGCTCGGCTGCGCGGCCGGCGATGGGCGAGCGCTGCCCGTGAGGCCCGCATGAGGGAGTGGCTGATTGTCGGTGGTGGCCTTCACGGCACCTATCTGGCCAACCTGCTGGGGCGCCAACCGGGCCAATCACCTGAGCGCATCAGTATCCTCGACCCCCACGATCGCCTGCTGGCGGCCTGGGACCGCATGACCACCAACTGCGGCATGCGTTATCTGCGTTCTCCGGCCACCCACCACATCGATCTGCCGATCATGTCCATCTATCGGTTTGCCAAGACCGCCATCGGGAAGCCCCTGGCGGATTATATCCCCCCCTACAACCGCCCCTCCCTGGCCCTCTTTCGCGCGCACGGTCAAGCGGTGATCGCCCAAAACGGTCTCGGCAAACGACACATCCAGGGCCGGGCCCTGGCCCTGCGCCGGGAGGGCCCCGGCTTCATCGTCGAAACCACCAGCGGTCCTCTGCGCACCCAAAGGGTCCTGCTGGCCATCGGCATGAGCGAACAGCGCTGCTGGCCGTCATGGGCCGACGACCTGCGTCGCGCCGGTGCCCCTGTTCAGCATGTGTTTGGCACCGCCTTTCGCCGCGATCAAGCCGCCGGCGCGGAAAGGACCCTCGTGGTGGGGGGAGGGATTACGGCGGTCCAGACCGCCCTGGCCCTGGCAGCCCTGCCCGGAGCCGATGTCACCCTGGTGGCGCGCCACGCCCTGCAGGAGAGCCAGTTCGATTTCAACCCCTGCTGGATCGGGCCCAAGTGTCTGCGGCGCTTCTACCAGGAAGACTACCCCACCCGACGGTCCAGCATTGACGCGGCGCGCATTCCCGGCAGCCTGCCCCGGGAGGTCATCGACGAATTCAATCAGTTCCACGGCAAGGCGCGGCTCGGTTTTCGCCGGGCCATGATCCAGGGGGCAACCTTTGAAAATGAAACCATCCGACTGCGCACCGATGACGGTCCCATCGAAGCCCAGCGACTCGTTCTGGCCACCGGTTTCGAGAACCGCCGTCCCGGCGGCCGGTTCATCGATGGTCTGGTCGAAGACTTGGCGCTGCCCTGCAACCCCTGCGGCTACCCCATCGTTGGCCATGATCTGCAATGGGGGCCGAACATCTACGTCAGCGGACCCCTGGCGGAACTGCAGATCGGCCCCTGCGCCCGCAATATCGTGGGCGCCCGCAATGCCGGGCGGCAGCTGGTGGCCTCCCTGGCCCGGCCCTGAGGCCGCTCATGCCCCCGCGGGAGGCCGAAAACGCCAGGCCCGGGGCACCGCCTGCTCCCACCCCAACCGTTTCAGAACTGAGCCAAAGTCGGCGTCCAGCCGGGCGGTCAGGCGGGTGGGCTCCCGGGAACGGGGATGGGCAAAGCAGATTTCCGTGGCGGCCAGCAGCAGCCGACGGCAGTGGAGTTCTTCGCTGAAAAAGCGGTTGTGCTTGTTGTCGCCGTATTGTCGATCGTTCACGATGGGATGGTCAAGATGCGCCATGTGGCGCCGGATCTGATGCATGCGCCCGGTGGCGGGGGCGGCGCGCACCAGGGAATAGCGTGCGGTGGCGTAGCGCCCCACCGCCACCGGCAACTCCACGGCATCCAGGCGCAGGTAGCGCGTCAGCGCCGGCTGGGGCGCCTTGTCCAAGGGCTGCTCATGGGCACTGCGATCCAGGGGATGGTCGACTTGCCCCGCCTCGGCGATATAGCCGCGCACCACCGCCACGTAAGTCTTGTGCACCTGGCGCCGGGCAAAGGACTTGGCCAGCGAACGCGCCGCCCCCGGATTCAGGGCGAAGACCAAAACACCGGAAGTGGGTCTGTCCAGGCGGTGCACCGGGTACAGATGCCGCCCCACCTGGTCGCGCACTCGTTGCAGGACAAACCGTTCCCGGCGCGAATCGTAGACCCCGCGATGCACCTTGATGCCGGAGGGCTTGTTGACCGCGAGGATATCGTCGTCCTGGTGAATGATTTCGATCATGGATCCCGTTTCCGCCGGGCGGCGTTGCCGGTTGAACCCCCCGACCGAGCGACCCTAACGATCGCCCACCCGGCATGGTTTGCGGCCCGGGTGGGGGTATCCGCGCGGCAGAGCGCGGGTTTCGTTTCCCGGCGCAAGAATCGGGTTGCCCGACCCTGGCCGACCGCCTAAATTGGACTTCAGAACCCACCCCGGTCGAGGGCGGTCCTGAGTGACCACCGTTCAAGTGGGCCTTTGACCGATCACCGCGCTGCAAGGGAAGGAAGGCCACGATGGGTGACTATACCCGACTTTGTCACGATTACAGGCGGGTCGAAGCGGCGATCCGCTACCTGGAAGACCACCACCAGGAACAGCCCGGGCTGGCCGACCTTGCCCGGGCGGTAGGGTTGAGTGAATATCATTTCCAACGCCTGTTTAGCCGCTGGGTGGGGATCAGCCCCAAGCGGTTTCTGCAGTTTCTCACCAAGGAGCACGCCAAAAAACTGATCGCGGACTCCCGCAGCGTGCTGGATACCACTTACGACAGCGGGTTATCCAGCCCGGGACGGTTGCACGATCTTTTCGTGACCTGCGAGGCCGTAACACCCGGCGAATATAAAAACAAGGGCGCAGGCCTGGAAATCCACTACGGGCTGCACCCCTCCCCTTTCGGCGAGTGTCTTCTGGCCGTTACCGAACGGGGTCTCTGCGCCTTGACCTTCGTGCAGAACGACGACCGGCAGCGGGCGGTGGCCGATCTGGGGCGCCAGTGGCCCCAGGCCGCCCTGCGCCCCGACCCGCAAGCCTGCAGGGAACTGCTGGAGCCTATTTTCGGCTATCCCCATGATCATCCGCCGGCGCCGCTCTACCTCTTCGTGAAAGGCACCAATTTCCAGATCAAGGTCTGGGAGGCCCTCTTGAAAATCCCTCTGGGCAGGGCGGTCACCTATGAGGACATTGCCCTGCATGTGGGCATGCCCAGGGCCGCGCGCGCGGTCGGCAATGCCGTCGGCCGTAATCCGATCCCCTTTTTAATTCCCTGTCATCGGGTGATCCGCAAGATGGGCGCGTTCGGATACTACGGCGGCGGCCCGGCGCGCAAGAAAGCCCTGCTGGGCTGGGAAGCCACCCGGGTCCAAGCCTGACGGCCCGGCGTGCCGCGGGCCGCGATGGTCATGAACCTGTGCCGGAGACGACCCATGGCCGTGGGAGGCGACCTGCGCCGGCGCATCCTCCAGCGTCGGCCATCGTGGCGGCGCGGGCCGATCCGGGGCCCAAGCAGATCCGCCCGGGGGGAGGCCTGGGACGGCCATGGACCCGCCGATGGCAACTTGTATTATTGCCCCGGCTAGGATAAGAGACGGTTTTTGTCTCCGTCCAATCCAGTCGCTAAAGGATCCGCCCGATGATCACACTATTGGATTACGGCGCCGGCAACGTCCGCAGTGTCGTGAATGCCATCGAGAGCCTGGGGGAGACCGTCCGTCCGGTGGAAGGCCCGGAAGATATCCTCGAAGCCCGAAAGCTGGTTTTCCCCGGGGTGGGCGCCTTCGGCAGCATGATGGAAATTTTGAATGCCCGCGGGTACACGGCCCCTTTGAAAGCCTACCTTAAATCCGGCCGCCCTTTTCTGGGCATATGCCTGGGCATGCACGCCCTCTTCGAGGAAAGCGAAGAAGCGCCGGGCCTGCCCGGGCTGGGTGTGCTCAAGGGGGTTGTTAAACGCTTTGCCATCGACCGGGCCGTGCCTCACATCGGCTGGAACGGCATCAAGGCGCGCCAGGCCTCGCCCCTGTTCAAGGGCTTGCAGGGGCATGAAAAATTTTATTTTGTGCACTCCTTCCACGTGGTCCCCGCTGATCCCGGAGTGGTGCTGACGGCCACCGACTATGATGATGAATTTGTCAGCGCCGTTCAGCAGGGTCCAATCATGGGGACCCAGTTTCACCCGGAAAAAAGCGGCGCCAGCGGGCACCGCCTGCTGGCAAATTTTCTGGCGGCCGACACGGCGGCGGTAACACCGGCAAAGGTCCCCGCCACCACCCGGCTGGCCAAACGGATCATCGCCTGCTTGGACGTGCGCGCCAACGACCAGGGCGATCTGGTGGTCACCAAGGGCGATCAGTACGACGTGCGCGAGGCGGGCCGGGTCCGCAACCTGGGTCTGCCGGTCGACCTGGCCCGGCGCTATTACAGCGAGGGCGCCGATGAGATCACCTTTCTCAACATCACCGGTTTCCGGGATTTCCCCCTGGAAGACATGCCCATGCTGGAGGTCCTCAAACAAACCTCGCGCAATGTCTTCGTGCCCCTGTGCATCGGGGGCGGCATACGCAACTATACCGACAAGAACGGTCGCACCTATTCGGCCCTTGAAGTGGCCGCCGAGTATTTCCGCTCGGGTGCCGACAAGGTCTCCATCGGCAGCGATGCCGTGCGGGTCGTGGAAGACTATCTGCGCAGCGGCCAAATGACCGGTGAAAGCGCCATCGAGACCATCTCGCGCGTATACGGCAGTCAGGCGGTGGTTATTTCGGTGGACCCCCGCCGGGTGTACGTGGCCGATCCGGGCACGGTTTCCCACCAAACCATTGCCACGGATCACCCGGGGCCCCAAGGCGAGCGCTACTGCTGGTACCAGTGCACCATCAAAGGCGGTCGTGAAGGCCGTGCGCTGGACGCCGTGACCCTGTCGAAAGCCTGCCAGGATCTGGGGGCCGGTGAAATTCTGCTCAACTGCATCGACCGCGACGGAACCAACGCCGGTTTTGATCTGGAGCTGATCAATGCCGTCAAAAGCGCCGTGACCATCCCCGTGATCGCCTCCAGCGGCGCTGGATGTGCGGCGCATTTCCATGAGGTTTTCACCCGCACGGAGGCGGAATCGGCCCTGGCGGCGGGGATTTTTCATCGCCGGGAAGTCCCCATCGGGGAAGTCAAAACCTACCTGCAGGCCCGGGTGGAGATCAGATCATAGGCCATCGCCATGCTCCGTATCAACGCCGCCCTTTCGATCCCGGACGATGAAATCGCCCTTCGCTTCGTGCGCGCCGATGGGCCCGGGGGACAGCACGTCAACAAGACCGCCACGGCCGTTCAACTGCGCTTCGATGTCCGGCGCTCCCCCTCGCTGCCGGCCGACGTGCGCCGGCGCCTGACCGATCTGGCCGGGCGGCGCATGACCGGCGAGGGTATTCTGGTGATCGATGCCCGCCGCCACCGCTCCCAGAAGCAAAATCGCCAGGAGGCCCTGGAACGCCTGAGACGGCTGATCCTGGCTGCCCTGAGTCCCCCGCGAACCCGGCGCCCGACCCGGCCGTCGGCCGCTTCACGGCGGCGGCGTCTGGAAACCAAACGCCAGCGCGCCCGCCTCAAACGATCCCGCCGGCCGGTGCGGGAGAACGACTGAGAGTCCACCGGAACGGTGCTTCCCGCAGCCCAATCCCGGAGCAATGGCCATTGGGGGATTGATCCGGCCGTTGCTTTCGATTATTTATTTTCCTGAACGATGGCCGCCGGCAAGGGACCTTGCGGACCTGCCGGAACGACCCGCCCAACCATGGGCGCTAGGGAAACCCAATCCAGACAACCGCGGGGGCAGCATGGCAGGCAATCACCCGAAGGATCCCACCCCGGGCTACGCCCCGGACGGCTCGCACCTCAGACCGAATGCCATCCTGTGGAAGGACTTGGAAGCGCGGTCCCCGGAGGAACTGGCCAACCTGACCCTGGCGCAACCCATGCCGGGTGGCCGCTTGCGGTTTCGATTTCTCAGCGAAGATATCGTGGTGGACATCCCCAACCACTGCCTGACACGGACCTGCGGTAACCAGGATGTCCCGCTGGAAGATTCCCTGATCGAATTGGTGACCCTGGCCTATCTGAACCAGGTCGACGCCATTCTGCCCCTGGATCACGATATCGTGGGCCTGCAGGACCTCAAGGAAGCCCATTTTTTCGTGGGGCCCCATGAATTGCGTACCGCCAAGGTGCTGGATCGCTACGGCGATGATCCTGACGCTTTTAAAAAGGCCGTGCTTGCGCTGGACGGCCGAAAGGTCGACATGGCCGATGTGGCCGGGCGGCTGCTGCCCTTCCCCCGGATCCCGCTCTATTTCCTGCTGTGGGTCGGCGACGAAGAATTCCCGGCCAGACTGCGGGTCCTGTTCGATCGCAGCATCGAGCGTTTCATGCCGGCGGACGCCATCTGGGCGCTGGTCAACCGGGTTGCCAGGTCATTGGCGGATGGGGTGGTGTTTTCGGCCTGAAACCGGCCAGGGGCCTTTGGATCGATCCCCCAGGGGCGATATCGGGTTTGCCGATCAACCACCACTCCCTGGCCTTCACCAGAGCATTGATGGGTATGACGCAGGTATTGCTGGCGATCAAGCAGCAGATCACAGATCTATCCCACCGCCGGCGGGCCTCCATGCGCGGACGCCTTCCGGTGTGCGGCCTGCTGCGAGCGGGCATCCCCGCCCTCGGCGCCCTGGCGCTGCTGAGCACCCCTTGCGGGGCCCACCAGGTCGACACCTCGGTGGGACCTTTCTATAGCGGTATGCTGCACCCCCTGCTGTCCAATGAGCATCTGCTGCCGATGCTGGCCCTGGCCCTCGTGGTGAGCCAGTGCGGCCGCAAAGCCGGCTACTGGTCGCTGGCGCTTTTCCCAACGGCATTAATCATGGGTCTCTTGTGCGGTCGTGCCCTGCCCCTTCTGGAAGACGCCCTGCGGGTGGCCCATCACGTGGCCCTGGTCATCCTGGGTGGTCTGCTTCTGGTCGCCGCCCGCCAACCCCTATCCCTGATCGCGGCCAGTGTCGCGCTGACCGGCCTGATCCTGGGATTTCGCAGCGGTATCGACTGGCAGGCCTCGGGCGTGGGCTTCGGCTTTGCTCCCGGTCTGGCTTGCAGCGGGATCGTCGTCATGGCCCTCTTTGGCGGTGGTTTTCCCGATGCCAGCACGCGCTTTATGCGCACCGTGCGCAATATCTGCGGCGTGTTCTTTGCCCTGATCGGGGTGGCCATGCTCTCCGGCTACTGGAGCACCGGTGACGGGCCCATGATCCGCGGCGTTGGCTGGCCCACCGAAAGTGATTTGACCGCCCTGGTGTCGAGCGACCCCTTGAGCCCGGCCCTGATACTGGCGGCCTTTCTGGGGGCCGCCTTGTGGGGTGCCGGCCACGCCCTGACCCCCGGTCATGGCAAAGCCATCGTGGCGGCGTACCTGATCGGCGCCCGCAGCACGGCTCGCCATGCGCTCGGTCTGGGTATCACGGTGACCGTAACCCACACCCTGGGGGTTTTTATGCTGGGGCTCCTGGCGCTTTTCGCCTCCCGCCATGTCGCGCCCGAAAGGCTCTATCCCTGGTTGGGCGCCGTATCCGGTCTGATCGTACTGCTGCTGGGGGCGGTGATGGTCAAGCAGCGGCTGATGCCCCTGCTGCAACACAAGATCCGCCCCGCCGATGCCGATCACGCCCATGCGCACTCCCCGGCCGACCACGACCATGGCCACAACCACACCCTGCCGGGGGACGACGGTGCGCCGGTCACCTGGCGTGCGCTGATCGGGCTGGGTGTTTCCGGCGGTATGCTGCCCTGCCCCTCGGCCCTGGTTCTGCTCCTGTCGGCCGTGTCCATCCAGCGTACGGGCTTCGGGATGCTCCTGGTGATCGCTTTCAGCCTCGGCCTGGCAGGGGTGCTTACGACGGTGGGGCTCCTTTTTGTGAGAGGCCGGCGCCTGATCGAAGGGATGCCGGCGGCAACGACCGTGGGCCGCTATGTTCCCGCCTTCAGCGCCGTTATCATTACCATCATGGGCCTGATCATTACCGCGGCGGCGTTGGGGCGCATGGGTTCTTTATGAAGGAAGCGGCACGCCGGGCAATGGGCGGCGCTCAGGGGGCCTGCAGGAAAAAGAGGCTTAGGCGGGGCCAATAGGTGATGATCAGCACGGCCACCAGAAGCACCAGCATAAAAGGGATCGTGGCCCGGTAGAGTTCGGCGACCGGTTTTTCAAAGCGGTAGCTGGCAATAAACAGGTTCATCCCCACGGGGGGCGTGAAATACCCGATTTGCATGTTGGCCAGAAAAATGATGCCCAGGTGCACCGGATCGATCCCGTAGCTGACCGCTACGGGAAGAATCAGCGGCACCATGATCACCAGAGCGGAGAAGATATCCAGGAAAGCCCCCAGCAGCAGCAACAAAAGGTTGAGGAGCATCAGGAAGACAAGTCGGTCGGCCACGAGCTGCTGGATCTGGTTGAACAGCCGCATGGGCACTTCGGCGTCGATCAGGTAGTTGGTGAAGGCCAGCGACACCCCCAGAATCAAAAGGATGCCCCCCACCATCACCATGGATTCCCGCATGATCGCCGGCAGCTGCCTGATCGCGATTTCCCGGTAAATGAACACCTCGACCACGACGACATAGGCGGCGGTGATGATCGCGGCTTCCGATATGGCCATAAAACCGCTGTAGATGCCGACGATCAAAAATGCGGGCAGGGGTATCTCCCAGATTGCGTCGCGCAGGGCCGCCATGGCCTCCCGGAGCGCAAAGGTTTGTCGCGACGCTACCATGCGGCGGTTGCGCCACAAACTCCAGCCGGCGAGCATGATCAGCATGAGCAATCCGGGCAGGAGTCCCGCCCAGAACAAATCCTCGATCGCAAATACCGGACCGACCCCCAGCTGCTGGGCAATGACCGCGTAAAGGATCAAGGGAACGGAAGGCGGGAAAAGCAGGCCCAGACTGCCGGACGAGGTCACGAGGCCCAGACTGAAGCGCTCGCGATAGCCATCCTGGATCAGGGCTGGGTACAGCAGCGCTCCCAGAGCCACGATCGTGACCCCCGAAGCCCCGGTAAAGGCTGTGAAGAGGGCACAGGCCACGAGGGCCACGATGGAAAGCCCGCCCGGCATCCAGCCCAGAAAAACCCGGGTCAGCCGGACCAGACGTTCCGAGGTCCGGCTGTTGCCAACGACATAGCCGGCGAAAGCAAAGAACGGCAGTGCCAGCAGAAAAGGCGTGTCGGCGATACGGTAGATTTCAATGGCCACCGCCGACAAATCGATGCCCTGGGAATAAAAACCCGCCATGGCCACTGCCAGAAGAACAGTGAAAAGGGGCGCCCCCAGAATGGCCATCAGGATGAGAAGCACAAAAAGGACCGAAACCGTCACGATGTCGCCTTCCGACCTCGGATCAAGATCAGCGAGAACTGGATGAAATAACGCACCGCCATGACCAGGAAGGCCAGGGGCAGAATGGCTTCGCATACCCAATAGGGCACCGGCCCAAAGGCCAGGTCACCGGCCTCGTATTCACTGAGCACGAACTGCAGGCAGAAGTAGCTGGCCGCCAGGCAGACGCCAGCGGCAAACAGCGTGGTCAGACCCTGCGACAGCTGCCGCAGCCGGGGGGGCAGAAAACGGGTCACCAGATCCACACTGATATGTTTGCGCTCCCGGGCAGCGGCCATGGCGCCGGCCATGCCGAGCCAAAGCACCATCAGGCGTGTCAGGACATCGCCCCACACGATGCCCGTACCCATCACATTGCGCAGGAGGATCTGGTAGAGGGCCAGACCCATGGTCGCCACCAGCAGCAAGGCGATCATGAAGTCCTCCGCCCGGTGAATCTTCTGCAACACCGGCTCCAGCCGTGAGCGGGTTCGGGGGTTAGTCACTTTTTTGGGCCTGGCGGGATCGATAGTCATTGAGATGGGCGTCCAGCATGTCAGCCATGGCCGGGGAAATGTGCCCCGCAGCGACGATCTGTTGGTTGACGGTGGCGGCCAAATCCTGCCAGGCGGTCAGAATTTCCGGAGCGGGATCGACAAATTGGATCCCCTGGGCCGCGATCGCTTTCAGGGCCTGGCCGTTTTCCTGGCGGTTGTTGGCATCCATCTCGCGCCAGATCTGACCCATGATCGCGCGCACCACGGGCTGGTCATCGGCGGGGATACGGGCAAAGGCCTTGCCATCGATGGCCAACACGCCGTAGATGTAAACCAGGGGCATGCGCGTGAGATATTTCACCTGGGTATGCCATTGCAGAATGATGGCCCCCATGGGACTGATGGCCACCGTGTCGATCAGTCCTGTTTGCAGCCCGGTGCGCACATCGGCAATGGGCAGGGAGATGGAGCTGATAGCGAACCCCTTCATGGCTTCCTGGATCATTTTGTCGTGGGACGGTATCCAGACCTTTTGCTGCTTGAGGGTCTCCACGGTCTCAATGGGCTGGTTGGACATAATATAGGAAAAGCCGCCGCCGGCCAGCCCGAAGGTGACAAAACCGTTTTTTTCGATACCCTTCTGAATGACGGGGTCCATCCGTTCACGCACGTAGTAGACCTCTTCCAGCGATCGGAATTTGAAGGGCAAGCCGTAAATCTGCGCGTCGGGATAATAACCCGACAGGGTGCCGCCTGGAAACGCGCCCCCCTGTAGCTGCCGGACGCGGATCTTGCGCAAAACGGCCTGGTCGTTGCCCATGACACCACCCGGAAAAAATTTGAAACGCACCCGATTTTGCGTGGCCTGGGCGACCTTCGCGGCACCTTCACGCATTTTGAGCATCCAGCTGGAGCCGTCCGGTGAAAGGGTCGCGATTTTCAGCACCACCGCTTGGGCGTTGCCGCCCACGCTCAGCACCAGGGCCAAGACCACGACGGACACGATACAATACCGAACCATTGTTTCATCCTTCCCTTGCAAGCAATGTATACCGCCTGAGCGCTGACCTTGGCTTTCCCATGCCGCTGTGCGGCCCGTCTTCCGGCGGGCCTTCGATGGGGTTTTGCGATCAGGTCTAAAAATAGTCATCGGCGCTGGCCAACAGGGCCCGCGCACGGTCTTGGGCAATGGTGTTTTGAAGCACCATCGCGGGCACCTGGGGGTCGGCCGCCAGCACCTCCTCCAGGAGCCGGTCGTGAAGATCGCGGTCGAAGACCATGCGGGCATATTGCTGAGCGTAGACCACCTTGGCCATCAGGTTTTCGCCCCGGGAAAGCGCGATCGCGCGTTCGAAGTGCCCACGGGCCACTTCGGGTTTCCCCCCCAGGGCGGGTGGTAGCAGAATGTTAAAGGTCCCCATATACACGTGGGCGCTGCCCTGACGGTAGACCTCATCGACTTGGATGATGCGCGCCATGATGGCCTCGACCCGGGAGAGTTCCGCGACCGCTTCGAGATTGCCCTTACGGGCCTGAATCCAGCCGGCCCAGGCCGACCCGAGGGTGAAGAACACCGGGACATCCGCTGGCGCGATTTGCTGGATGCGGGCTTCAAAAACCCCGAATGCCATCTGGCGAAGTCCGCAATCCTCCGGCTTGTGTGCGCAAAGGGCGCGCTCGGCGTAATCGAGGGCCCGCGAGGAGAGTTTGCGCGCCCGCGCCGGATCTTCGACAAAGGCGCCGCTGTAGGTGCTGTAAAGGGCCGCAGCCCTGCTCAACAGGATTTCATTTTCCGGATCGCCATGGATCATCCCGTCCAGCATCAGGAGATAGGCGGGTCCACCGGCCTGGACGGTGGCCGGATCATCGTTGTTGGCGATGGCGTAGGCTAGATTTTCGGCCATTTGACCGGTGGCCTGGGAGACGATCCGACTGCAGGCCGGCAGCGAAATCACCAGCAGCAGTAGCAGCAACAGACCCCGCATAGCAAGGCCCGCGCGCCGACGAAGTCGTCCGGTGTCGATCCGCAAAGCGTACACTGGTCTGATGATGGTCCTCATGCTGAGCAATCCCCCGGCTCTTTTCGAGGATTGGTCGAATGGGCGGCCGAGACATGACCGCCTGGCGAGCGGGTTATCCGGTCGTGGGTCCACTGAAGTCAAGCGTGGTGGCGCGGCGGGCGCCTGAAGCATCCCACTGCGGTGCCGGGTGGCAATGCGCATCATGACGGTGCCAAGGCAAGGATGCCGCCGGTAATGCCTGAAACAGGGGTACTGGAGAAATTGGCCCAATGGGTGGTCGCCATGGGCAATGCCCGCCAAACCTGACCGACCTACTGGGCCATCTTTAAAGCAAATTGGCTAAAATTGCAAAATGCTGTTCCGAAGGCCCTGATGGCCGTTTCCTTGTTTGCGGGTCGGGCCTGTTTTTTGGGCGGAAGAGGTGCGTGGGGACACCCTGCTGCCGGATCATGGGCCAAGCGCGTCTTGGTTCTATCCTGTCTCCGGTATTTCCTCATTGCTTACCGCACCGGGATCACCGGCTTCCGTTTTTTCGATGGCCGGGATCATCAGCTTTTGCTGGATGCGCAATGCCGCCAGATCGACATCCAGGTTGTAATGTTTGAGCAGCCACATGGGGATCCCGAATTTTTCGCGGCTCAGCATCCAGTAGCTGTCGCCCTGCTGGACCCGATAAGGTTCCAGTTCAGCCACACGGTAGACCGCGAAGAAATCCTCCTGCAGTCGCTTGTGGTATTCATAGCGCTGCTCTTCAAATCGGGCGGCGGAAATTTTATCCAAAGGGATTTTGACCTGCTGGTGCAATTGCAGCGTGCGACCGAAACGCAGTCCGTTGAGACGCCGGATCTGCTGGGTGCGCACACCGGCCCACTCGGCGTAGTGGCCCAAGGTCTCCTCCACCTCGACCTGGATGATGCCGATGGGGCGTTGATTTTCCAGGGAAACCCGGTCGAAGCGCACATCGATGGATACAATTTCGATCGGCGGGACCACCGTGGACGTTCCGAGGGACGGTTCCGGCGCAATAACCGCTTGGGAGGCCGGAACCGCTTCCGCCTCGGGAACCCGGGCAACCTCTATTGCGGGTGTTGCCGTCGGCACCGGCACCGGGCCGGATGCGGGTTCCGCCGGGCCCTGGGCAGCGGGCGCCGGGGTGGCTTCGGCTTCAAGGACCGGGGCGACCGGTTCCTGGGGTGGTGGGGCCGGCCCAGGCGCAGGGACGGCTTCGGCCTCGGGGGCGGGGGCAACCTGAGCTTCAGGTCTTGCCGTCGGCGCGGGCGCCAGGGCGGCCGGCGGTTCCGGCGCAGGTTCGGCGGCGGTGGCCGGAGCGCCCTGGGGCGCCGGGACAGCTTCAGGAGCGGCGGACTCGGGGCGCTGCACAGCGGTGGCCCTTTGTGGCGCCGAGTCGGCGGGGACCTCCTGCTTCTCAGGCAGGGATGCTTTCCCGGGCGCGTCCGTGTTTTCCGTCCCGGGACGATCCACGGCCGCCACAACCACGGGCGGCTCCGGGGCGACGATGACCGGGGGTTGCTTGGGGGGAGGTTTTACCTTTTCGCCGGGCAGCGGTATGCGCAGTGTCTGGCGCGGGTAGATGGTCGCCCGGGCGCTCAGGTTGTTGGCCAGAATCAAATCGGACAGTCGCACGCCGTGGTTGCGGGCGATCCGTCCCGCTGTGTCGCCCCGCTGGACAGTATAGAAGCGACTGGGTTTCTGGGCCGATTTGTACAGTGATGGGGGAATCGCGGCCAGCGTTGTGCCGCTGGGGGCGGTGTCAAAGGGCAGTCGCAGTCGATAGCCCTTGGGAACGTATTTCTGATCGTTGAAGACCGGTGACCGCAGGGCCGGATTCAGGCGCCGAAGCGTTTCCGGTGCTGTGCCGTAATGCGCGCAGAGATCGGCGAAACGGGCATAGCCGTCGAGCACGACGGTGTGCGACGGCGTGGGCGTCGCCAGGGTCAAATTCCCAAAATAGGCCTGGTGGTCGGAAGCCACCTGCCGGGCGGCCAGGAATTCAGAATAAAAGTTCCGAGAGGCGAATTTAAAGGTCCGGCTGCGATAGGCGCTGAATATGGCCGGGTAGGTGCCATGCTTCTGCCGGGCACGGGCCATGCCGGCGGCACCGTGATTGTAGGCCGTGATGGCCAGGGGCCAGCTGCCCAGTTTGGCGTAATTTTCCTTCAACAGCTTCGCCGCCGCATGGGTTGCCCGAATCGGATCGCGGCGCTCATCCAGGACGTAGCCCACCTTCATGAACCGTTTTCCGGTGGAGCGCGTAAATTGCCAGATACCGGCGGCACCGAATTTACTGTAGGCATTCACATTAAAGGATGATTCGACATGTGGCAGAAAGGCCAGATCCTCGGGTACCCCGTATGATTTGAAAATGCTTCGGATTTGCTCCAGATAGGCACCGGAGCGAATCAGTCCGGCCTGAAAACGGTCCTTCTGACCAAGTTGGCTGCGCACCTGCTGGCTTGCGCGACGAAACGTCCGGGCATCGGCCTGGGGGCCAAAGAGCTGCGCCACCCGTCGGCTCTCCTGGTCCTCGACGTGCGGGTTGGCCGCCAGGCCTTTGAGGATAAGGCGGTATTTGTTCTTGGCGCGCTTTACGCGCTGGCGGTTGATCTTGCGGGCGCCCGGTGCGTCGTAAGGTTTGACCGCGATCACATCGTAGACGATGTTCAGATCGTGGCTGTCGTGAACGATGACCCGGGTGGTGGGATAGGTGCTGTAGACTTTGACCCAGAAGGCCACATTGGGGGCGATGACCTCATATTGGGGAAAGAGATCGGCCTTCGCAGGGGAGGCGGCCGCTCCCAACAAGATCGATAAACACAGGGCTAGGATGCGCAAGGCGTTCAAGGGCCGCTCCATATTCTTCCTTTCACCAGAGAATTTTTTAGCCGGCATGATCGTGGGGACGCGCTCGATGGCATATCCTGCGATCGATGCAATGGCGGCGCAGGTTTTGGGGCCGGGCCGCGAGAACAGAAAGTTGTGCTTGCCTGGTGTCCCGCCAAGGAGGTCCGCCCCCGGGATGGACTTGGGCATGCGGCGTCATGATCTTCGCGTTATGAACCTGATCCATCTTCCCCACACTGCTCACCGGCATCCTTGACCCCGATCGACGGGAACTGGGTTTGCAGGCCGAGTCACGGGGGCGATCTTCAGAAAAGGCCCCACCTCCGCAGCGATGCTTGCGGCGGCTGGGCCTCATATGCCTCATCGGCTTGCACATCCCCGGGCAGGCAAGCGTCTTCGGATACAATGCCCCAACGGGGGAATACGTTCATCGCCGCCCGTGAACGATTGGGGGCCCTGTCTTAGCTGACGGGCCGGAACCGTTGTAGAGCGGCGACGATATTGTCCTTGCGATCCTCGGCCAGATCCCGCATCGGCAAAACCGCCTGGGTATCGTCATTGCGTAGCACATAATACCAGGCACCGTCATCCCAGATGCGAATCAGGTCCTTGGGGTTGCCCCCGACCTCATCGCGGTAGAGTTGCTTGATCCGTTGACCCAGTTGATAAACGCGTTGATTGACCATATTATAACCTCCGGAATGGAAAAATTGCAAAGCCTGCTTTGGCCGGTGGGTGGCTGCCCGCGGGGGTATCGGCGGGGCTTCACGTTCCAAGCGTGAGGCGGAAGCGCATCGCGGAATGCGCCCGGGGGTCCAACCGCCCGGAGGACCAAGTCCCTCTTTCGGCGGCCGCCAACACCACGGTAAAATCAAAGCCAGGTTTTTGAAATCACTTCTATTAATGGGAATGGATCGTGGCCTCGTCAAGGGACAGACTTGTCGGGGGCGATATCCCCTTGGGGCATGCCAAATGCCCGTGGAGGTCCAGGATGATCATCAAACAACTTGCCATCGGTGAAATGGACAATTTTTGCTATCTTGTGGGATGCGAAAGGACCCGCCAGGCCCTGGTCATCGATCCCGGCGCAGATGTGGCACCCATTTTAGACGCGGCCCAAAAAGAGGGCCTTGCCATCAAAATCATCGTCAATACCCACACCCATGGCGATCACACGGCCGGCAACGACCGGCTGAAAGCGGCCACGGGGGCGCAGATCGTCCTGCACGCACGCGAAGGGGATGGCTATCCCCGGGCCGACGTCCGACTGACGGAGGAAAAAACCCTGCAATTGGGGGATATCACGTTCGATGTCATTCAGACCCCCGGTCACACGCCGGGCGGTATCTGTCTCCACGCGCAGGGCCACCTGTTCACGGGCGACACGCTTTTCGTAGGCGACAGCGGCCGCACCGATCTTCCCGGCGGCGACCGCCCCACCCTGGGCGCCTCCATCCGCCGCCTGATGAAGCTGCCGGACGATACCGTGGTCTGGCCGGGACATGACTATGGCCCCACCCCCTCATCGACCATCGGCTGGGAAAAACGCCACAATGTCAATGCCCGGGAATATGGCTATCATGTGCCCATGGATTGATTTTCGGTTATTTTTCGGTATGATGGCGGATCGATAAAGAGCCCATGGCATGCAAAACGAACAAGCGCACACCCATGGCAGGCCCCGCCGCGACCTGAAGCGCCAAGCGGTCCAGGCCCTGGGGGGTGCGTGCCAAGCCCCTGGTCGGCATGGTCCCATCGTGGGGCGTCCGATCCGACCACTCCCCTTGGGAACCGGCACACCGTATGTTCAACATGAATTCAGCCCGGCCCTCCACTGACCCAGGCGTTCCCCCATATATGCGCGCAAGCGTTGGCATTTTTTTCATCGGATTTCTGATTGGCTGCATCCTGACCACAGGCTGCGGACGGGATAGCTCGCCTGAAAGCATCCGCCGGTCCGGCAAACTGGTGGTGATCACGGACAACAACGCCCATTGCTTCTACCATTACCGGGGCCGGAAGATGGGGTTTGAGTACGACCTGGCCCGGGCTTTTGCCGACCGCCTGGGGGTCGATCTGGAAGTCATCACACCCGGCTGGGACGCCCTTTTCGCCGCGCTCGCCGAGGGCCGCGGGGACCTCGTGGCCGCCAGCCTGACCATCACGGACGAGCGCAGCAAACGCGTGGATTTTTCCGACCCCTACCTGCCGATCCGACAGCATATCATCCACCATCGGGACAACCGGGCCATTGGCCGGATCGCCGATCTGAAAGGCCGCTCCATCCATGTGCGCAAAGGCTCTTCCTACCACGAGCGTCTGCTTGAATTGCAAGGCAACGGGCTGGCCCTGGACATCGTCCTGCACACCAACGTTCCCACGGAGGATCTCATCCGCCAGGTGGCGGAAAAGGAAATCGAGGTCACCGTGGCAGACACCAATGTGGCCATGCTCAACCGGCGCTATCATCCCGGCATCCAAATCGGCTTTCCCATCGCCGGCCAAGAGGCCCTCGGTTGGGCCGTGCGGAAAGGCAATGTTGCCCTGCGCCGGGAAATCAATGCCTTCCTGGAAACCATCAAGGCCAACGGCACCTTCGATCGAATCTACTTGAAGTACTACCGTGGGGTCGAGCGTTTCGACTACGTCGATGTGGTTCGATTTCATGAGGCAATCGAAAAGCGCCTGCCACGATTCGAAAAGCTGATCCGGCGGGAAGCCGGCCGTTACGGCTTCGACTGGCGTTTGATTGCGGCCACCGTCTACCAGGAGTCGCATTTCAATCCCCGCGCGCGGAGCCACACCGGTGTGCGGGGACTGATGCAGTTGACGCTGGAAACGGCGGAGGAGATGGGTATCGACAACCGGCTCGACCCCGAAGAGAGCGTCCAGGGCGGCGTGAAATACCTGGCCCGGATCTATGAACGCTTCGAGGATGTGCGGGGCCTGGATCGCATGCTTTTCACTCTGGCAAGCTACAATGTGGGTTACGGCCATGTCCGGGACGCCCAACAGATTGCCATCGCCAAGGACCTTCCTCCCGACAAGTGGTCTTCCATCAAGCAAACCCTGCCGTTGCTGCGCAAACGCAGCTATTTCAGCCAATCGCGCTACGGTTATGCACGGGGAACCGAGCCCGTGCGCTTTGTATCGCGTATCCTGACCTACTACGACATCCTGCGCAACCAGTCCCGCCAATAGGGAACGGGCGCGACCAATGTGGCCAAGCTGCGCCCCCTGGCCGGCGAGGACGGGTGGTGGCGATTGCCTTCATCCACCGGCGGCGTCAGGATCCATTGGCCGGCGGTCAGATCCCCCTCCGGGCAGGGAAGATTTTGGTTTCCTCAAGAACTTGCCCCTCATCTTGATTGCCGTCCGGGAAATTTTATCATGCCTGGCGATACCCTGGTAACCGACTGGCCAGGGACGATTGTCCATGAGACGCTTTCCCGAAACATATATGTCAGCCTCATTTTGGGGATAGAACGAACCTCGAGCGCCGCGTAGGGGTGACCAACGCCATGGGCTGCCCATCGGATTGCGCGATCCTTTGGCACCCGCACGTTTCTCCCGCCAGCGGGGCGCCATTCACGTGAGGCGCCAGGCTTAGCCGAAGCTAAAGCCTCCGACGTGCAAATCGATTACCAGCCGCATCCCCTCTAAACCAACATGATCCAGGGGAACTGCGATGGCTTTGGCGGCCCTTGTATGCGAGGGGATTGTGAGGTTGAATGTGCGCATGGCCCTGACCGCCCCATAGCCCCAACACGAAGGACACAAAAAGCGGTCCCACGCGCCATTCTGGCGGCATTGAGGACAGTCTTCCGGCACTGGAATGGTGATCGGAAATTTGCCCCCCCTGCGGGCTTCTTGCGGGGACAACACGATTTCCAGGTAAAGGTCTTTGGGGATTCTTCGGGTATCGTGGTGCGAAGGATAAATAACCGACCCAAAACCCTGCGGAGCATCCTCCCGGTATGAGAAGCGCAGCGGGGAAAGGTCGGTCTCTGTCGGGCGCCGATGAATTGTTTCCGCCTGGTGTGACGTCCGTACAGGATCCACCCGACGCTTTAATTGGGCGTCATAGGCACGGCGCTTGTCAAAATCAGAAAGCACCTCATAGGCCTTGCGTGCTTCGATAAATTTGCTTGGATTTGTGCTGCCGCCGCCCATATCCGGGTGGTGGCGCTTGATGGTTTGGCGATAAGCGTGTTTGATTTGGGAGATATCTGCCCCCCGTTCAATCCCTAAAACCAGATAGTAGTCACTCGGCATCGGGAACCTCCGTCCAGATCACCAAGGAAGTCATCTTTGCCGACATGGGCCGGTGGATGGGGGCCCGCCTGGCGGAAGACCGGCAATCCGGCAGGCCAAGGCCGGCCTGCCGGATATGGGCACCTTTTAACCGGCTTTTACCGCTATCTTACGTGGTGTGGCCTTGGCGACTTTGGGCAATGACAATCGAAGGACGCCATCTTTAAGCTGGGCATCGATGTTGCTCTGATCAATAACCTCCGAAAGGGAAAACTGTCGATAGTAGCGACCCGTGGAGTATTCTTGGTAGATGGCCTCTGCCTGAGAATCGTCCTTGAGGGTGACTTCCCCCTCCAACGTCAACGTATCGTCACGCAGGTCGATGGAGAGGTTATCGGCATCGACGCCCGGCATATCCGCCAGAAGCGTTAGTTCGGTATCCGTTTCAAAGATATCCACGCTGGGGGTGAAATAGAACCCTGGGCGGGTTTGTTCGGCCGGATGAGATAGCTCCTGTTTTTCACGAACCTTTAATTCCTTATTTTCCTGGGCAGCCATGATATGGCCTCCTTTCCGTTATTTATGATTATTGGCGGACCGAAATCTGCTTTGGTTTGGCTGCCTCCGCTTTGGCGATTTTGACGGTCAGCACACCATTCACCAGTTGGGCGTCCACTTTTTCAGCGTCGATATCACCAGGCAATGTGATGACACGCGAAAAACGCCCACCTTCACGCTCGCGGCGATGGTACCGAACACCGTTTTCCTCCTCGGATATTGTACGCTCACCCATCAGGGTGAGACTGTTGCCGGCGGCCTGGATATCCAGTTTTTCAGCTTCGATGCCCGGCAGTTCGGCATTCAGATAGTAATTTTCCTGGTCTTCACTTAAATTGATGAGCGGGAAAACACCGGCCGACACTTGGCTTGTGTAGCGCTCATTGAAAGCGTCGAAAAGCCGGTCCATGCGCCGTTGCATATTGCTCAATTCATCATACGGACTGCGAACCCTCATTCTTGGTAATCCATACATGCTGCGGTAAATCATGATCAAATCCTCCCGTGCGTGATTGGTTAAAGCATGTGTAACAACTCGTTGTTTGACAAAAAAAATATTCACTTTAATATTTATGTCAATATATTTTTTTAATTTTTATTGCATTATGAAATAAATTATTATATCAATAGTAATGTAAATAATCGTCCAGAGGAGCCTCATGGTGACCAAAAAAAACGCCTCTTCGAAAAGCAACCCACTAGCGATACCCAAGGCATCCGCAGCCGATCTTAGAGGTCGTCAGTCCATCCGCGTTTCTTTCCGTTTGACCCCTAAATGTATCGAGGCGATGAATATCCTTGGATCGCACCTGCGCTTGAAACCCAAGTCGCTCTTCGATCACATGGTTCAAGAGCCTGATACGCTTGCGGCCATCGCAACAAAGACCAAGGCAACCATCCCGGAGGATTTGCCGCGTCTGGTGAAGACTTACGTCATCAGCCGGGACGCCGCCGAGGTGCTCGATCGGGTCGCCCAAGCCCGCAAAATATCCCGGGACACCCTCGTGGAAACCTCGGTCCAGCATCTCATGCCCCTCATTCACAAGGCGCAGGTTCGCCATAGCGCCCGCAAAACGATGGTATCAAAGATGGAGCATCATCTTGCGGGCGGAAAAGCATTGTTAGAGGATATGATCGCGGAATTGGGCGAAAACGACCCCATGTGCGACAAGATGAAGCTGGTCATGGCAACCTATGATAAGGCCTTTGCAAACATTTCGGCCTTTATTGCCAAGGGCGCCAACATCGAAGGATTCGATGCCCGAGACTGAAGCAACCCTGTGACCGGCAAGGTTTACGCATCGCGTACCGCAAGTGCTTGAGCGATCTTGGCCTGCTTTTATGGCCCGTGGATCGTGCCCGCAGGATGAAAAGTCTTCGGCTAACGTTTATGGCTCACCTTAGGGTGGGAGATTGTCTATGCTCGGGCCGGGTTTGGGGACTTTGCGTTTAGCCCACGTCAAACCGGCCTTGTCCATACCGAGAGCATCTTGATGCCCGCTGCTGCCGTGATCTCAAACCAGCGCCGGCGATCTTTGGCGGAAGGAAGGCATCATTATTTTCAGTTGGGCCGGGTCGTGCAGGGTGCGGGAGATAAGAACGCATTTTATCGCGCGCGAACAGCCGAATCAGGCTATGCATGATGGGCGCGATGTCCGGTTCCC
>JASFFM010000015.1:0-22589 GCA_050124295.1 Desulfobacterales bacterium
TTCAATCCGAATCGCAGGGATCGGAGAATGCTTGGAATCTCACGCTATCGATTTTCTACCGATGATCCGTCGACCAAATGGTTGTCGCGTGCCGTGCAGCGGTGAAAACAATGGACGAAAGTCGGTCGGCAATGGCATCGGTAGTTACGGTGATCCCTTCTGCCATTGACCCATCGTGTGCTGACAGCGTTCTGCTTTTACCCCCGTGTCGACGATATGGGCTGACCCATGGATAACTGGTCCCACCCGCAAAGCATCAATCAATGGCTGAAGGACGCATCGACTCTGCGGACCGTCGTACTGGTATTGCTGCTCGCCCTGGGATTGACTTCCGAGTTGCGTTTCGATTGGGTCGAGCACATCATCGGGCGCTATCTGGCGACCACCAATCAATTCCGTCCCGAATCCGGTGCCATCTGGGACAAAGGCCACCGTACCGAGGATGCTCGCCAGGTGCTCGATAAAATCGTTACCGATAAACAATCCGTCCAGCGGGAAGCCCGCGAGGCAAAGAATTTTACACAAATCGCCCAGACGCTTTCCCGTGGCATCGAATTGATCATCTCGGCGAATCATTTCCGGCAGATTTACAACGAACTGCCGCCGGAACTGGCGGCCGAATTAATGTCTCCTTACGCTCTGGTCCGGATTATCAGTGAAAAAGATTGGGACCGGGCCTTCTTCGAACCCGGCGGCAGCGGCTTCAGTATTTACTTTCTCAACAAGGACAATCGCGTTCTCAAACAACTGACCGTTTCCGCTGACATGCTGGCCCGCATCGATCGTGGGGAAACCACGCGCACGGATACACTGGACAATCTGCCCCAATTTGCCGAGCGCATCTACCCCGCCGAGCGCTTTTTCAGGGCTTTGGAAGCCGTCTCCGAAGATGTGCGCCGCCAGGGCGTTCCGTGGCCGGAAAATCTGCTCAAAACATCCGGACGGGTGTCGCGTGTGGCCATCTCCGATGAGGTCCTCTCCGGCTACATCGAAATCGGATTTGAACTGGAGGAGCCCCGCCGCACACGCGTTATTTTAGTTCAGGGACGCGACTGGGCCGTGACCCGCATACGATCGGTATTGGAGGGCGAGGCGTTTGAAAGCCCTATCACCTACTAGGCTTTAGATTTCTTCGGCTAAATCCATGATCCGTTTTCTGGGAACCATTTTCTACACGGGGTTGATCATCGGCGCTCTGGCCGTCCTGGGGTTGGTCGGTCTGCTTTTTGTTGTCGTGCAGGATCTTCCCCGTGTCCCCGATCCCTTGAGCCGCATCATTGAAACCCCGCCCACCGAGATCTTCGCGTCGACCGGCGAGCGTCTCATGGTCATCGGCGGCCGCGAGGCCATCCCCATCAATCGCGTGTCGCCAGATTTTATCAACGCGGTCGTTGCCACCGAAGATCACCGCTTCTGGAGGCACCACGGGGTCGATAAGCTACGCATGTTAAAAGCTCTCTGGATCACGCTATTCGAAGCGGGCCGAATTCAGGGCGCCTCCACCATCACGCAGCAGCTGGCCAAAAATCTGTTTTTTTCATTCGAACGCAGCTACATGCGCAAATTCCGTGAACTGCTGGTGGCATTGCAGATCGAGTCCCGCTACGACAAAGAAGACATTCTGGAAGCTTATATCAATCAAATCGCCTTCGGGCCCCAGGCGCACGGCATTGAACAGGCGGCCCGGGCCTTTTTTGGAAAAACCGCATCGGAACTCAATCTGGCCGAAGCGGCCATGCTGGCCGGCTTGCCCCAATCCCCCACCCGCTACAATCCCTACCGCCACATGGATCGGGCCGCCAAGCGGCAACATGTCGTTCTGGCCCGCATGGTGGCGACGGGCTACATCACCCGCGCCCAGGCCCACGAGGCCCGGCTGACACCCATCCTGCTGGCATCCAGCTCACGTAAAGCGCGGCCCGGAAGCTATTTTCTGGACATGGTCATTAGGCACCTTGAAGAACGCTACGGACCGGATGTCGTCCATCATGGCGGCCTGCGGGTGGCGACGACCATCGATCCCCAATTGCAAACCTGGGCCGAAGAATCCATTGAAACCGGCCTTGAGCGTCTTGACACCATGACCGGCACATCCTTCGACACGATTGCGGACGCAACCCAGCGTCCCCAAGGCGCGCTGGTGGCCATCGAGACCCAGTCCGGTGCGGTCAAGGCGCTGGTTGGAGGGCGGCGCTACGCGGAAACCACCTACAATCGTGCCATTCGAAATCACCGTCAGGCGGGCTCCGGTTTCAAACCGTTTACCTACTATACGGCGCTTGAAAAACTGGCGTTCTCCCCGGCTACCGTTTTGGTGGACCGCCCCTTGACCATCCCGATCGCCGGAGCCGACGACTGGCAACCGCGAAATTTTGGCCGGACTTTTCGTGGTCCCATGGTCCTCAAAAAAGCCATGATGGATTCGGTCAATACCATTGCCGCCCAACTGATCGAGCGCTGCGGACCGGAGGCGGTCGTGACCACCGCCCAGCGTTGCGGCATTCAAAGCCCTCTGCAACCTGTTTATTCGCTGGCACTGGGCAGTGCCGGCGTCAGCCCACTGGAAATGGCCAGTGCGTTTGCAACCTTCGCCACGGGCGGTATCCGGCACAGGTCCTTCTGGGTTGCCAGGGTTGAAGATTCCCAGGGCCGCGTACTTGAAGAACACCTTGTCAGCGGACGGCGGGTGCTCGAGCCCGATTTGAGCTACCAGATCGTGGACATGCTGCAGGGGGTGGTGGATCGCGGGTCCGGGGCGGTTATCCGCCGAGTGGGTTTTACGTTACCGGCGGCCGGTAAAACGGGCACGACGAACAGGTATATGGATGCATGGTTTACCGGTTTTACACCGACGCTGTGCACTTCCGTCTGGGTCGGTTTCGACCGGGAGCGTCCACTGCGCGACCAAAACGGCGCCGGGATTACGGGCGGGCGCGGGGCGGCGCCCATCTGGGCCCGATTTATGAAACAGGCCATGGAGGGTGAGCCAACCCGTGCGTTTGCCGCGCCCGAGGATATTTATCTGGAAGTCGTTGACCCGCAGACCGGAAGACCGCCGGATGCCTTGTCACGCGAAAAGCTTACCGTGGCCCTCACCAGAGACCAGGTTGCCGGCGGAACGGTGATCGAAGGACGAGCGGATGGGCTCTTCCTAAACCCGCCACCGGGACATTCGGGCCAACCACCGTTGCCCGGAGCGGGGATTATCGAAGAAGACCTTCCGAAAGAAGATTAGAACCACCCCCTGCGGGGCGATCGTTTTTCCAGACAAGGGGGCCAGAGACCCTTAGTGAGCATCCAATTCTTGAAACATACGGCCTTTCGGATCTGGGCGGCGACAGCGATTTCGGTTCCCGGCAGCCTTTGGATCCTTTCGCTGCTGGACCATGACGGTGGCCTATTGACGCCCCTGCTATTGCTGGCCGTTTTCTTTGTACTGTGCTTTGCCGTCAGCGGGTGGTTGGGCGTAAAACTGGCCCTAGGCCTGCTGCCATCTATTTTGCATGAAGCGGGCGTTTATGAGCGCAACGGCGAGCCCCAAAAAGCGGAAAGCGCCTACCGAAAAGCCCTGGCCCTGTATGAGAGTTATCTGATGTCCCCGGGAGCCCGCCGTCGGGGAATAGCGACCCTCGTGTCGCGCATGGCCCGGTTGTATGCCGCCCAAACCGAAAGACAGGCGGCGGCCGACCAGTTTATGGACGTCTATCTCGAAAACTACCCGGCCGACCACGAAATTGCCGAAAACTGGCTCCAGACCAGAGAATACCAGGGCGGTTTGGCACCCCATCAGCAAGACCTTGCGGCCCGTATCGGTCAGGCCCATGCGGACAACATCAGCATCCAGACGCGCCTGGCCCGACTTTATCTCCTTGGTAAGCGTACCGATTTCCCCGCCCTACAAACCTACCGCCGGGTCATGGCCACCCCTGAATCAAAGTCCTCGAACATGGCCATGGATCTTGCCAACGTGTTTATCGACGAAGGCCGCTCGGACGAGTGGGCACTGCCCGTTTATTTGCGGGCCGCCGCACAACAACCGGCCTGGGAGACGTTACGCTGCGGTATCGCCGCCTGCTTACGCTGGATCCGCCCTTCCGACGGCAACGCCGATTTGCTCGAGCAGGCCCATGCCATTCTGGGGAGCACGGATGAGGAAACCCTGCGCCGAATGTCATCCGGCTTTGTGCCGCCTTCCGGCAGCTTTACCTTGCAGGATACACCCCAGATAAAGGAGGATGTCGATCCTGACCGGCCCCGCAAGGTTGCCCTGCGCCTGCGGGAGGTCGGATCCCACATCCATCGCTTGCGACAAGATCTGCGCGGCAAGATTGTCGATCGGATGCGGCGTTCGGCAGGATTGCGACGCACCCTGACCTGGGGCCTGATCGCCGGTCTGGGGACGCTGGCCACCATCTTCACCATCAATACGGTAGGCTATCTTACGCCTTCGCCAGTGCCTGAGCCCGCGCCGCTACCTGTCCAGCCGACAGTTGAAAAACCCCCACCGCCGATGCCATACACGTTGCAGGTGGCGGCCTATCTCAAGCCCGAGCATGCCGAGGACTACATCAAAAGCCTTCGGAAACAATCAGTGGACGCCTATCTCGTCAAGGCCCGCGGCAATGACAAGACCTGGTACCAGGTCCGCGTGGCCCAATTCCCGGACAAAGCCGCTGCCCGCACCTTTGGCAGCAATCTGAAAGCAGAGGGGCTTATCGAAGACTTCTATGTGGCCCGCAATCAGAAGCCTTGACCCACGCTGGGCGCACTGGCGCGCATCCCTCGAAATTGACAAAATGATGATGCGAACGTATTATAGAACCTTAATTATTTATGTGCCTTATCTTCATTAGCCTCCCCATGCGCCAGGCCTGATTTTAAGCCTCTGGAAAGGAGTAACGCAACCTCATGCCCAAAGCCAAAAAAGTCATCACCGACCTGCAAAAGCAAATATTAAGGATTCGTCAGGAGACCGAAGAAAAGTATGCTGAAAAAGCCGCCACCGAAGAGCAAATCAACCGGCTCAGCTTTACCCTCTCGCTTTTTCTGGCCGAGAAAACCATCGATGAACCCATACAGGAAAAAATTGATACGCTCAAAGCGCGCCTGAGCGAACTGGAAGCGCATGCGCGCCGTCTGCCCCGCGCCATACGCAAGCTCGAAGCCCAGCAGCGACAGTTGCGTTCATCCGATCAAGCCTCCCTATAATCACTGACCATATCCCCCAAAAAAGCGGCGCCACCCAGAAATAGGGCTCCGCTTTATTGTACTTGCGTTCTGAATTAAGACCTACTTCAGCCGCTTGCGACCGACCGCGCCAAGACCCAGTAAACCGAAACCCAAAAGAAGGATCGTGGTCGGTTCGGGAACAGGCTGGGCAACCAGTTGATCCTGGCCATCAATCTCAGCAACAAAGAAATTGCCGGCATCGAATAATGTGCCGACGGAACCCAGGGTTGTCCGCATGGTCTTCAACAGCTCATCGTCACCACCCGAAACATGATCAAAACGATCATCATAGAGTGTTTTCCATATGGCCAGCTGAAGGGTCATGGCAATCCTTTGGGCCTCGTCATCCGACATGGCCACGCCTTGATAGTGTCGACCCGTCAAAGGGTCATACTGATGCACCAGCCAGGCTGCTTCTCGGTAGGGCCCTTGGGGTTTTTGAATCGTTGCTGCATATTCCTTGTCCCATGAGAAATAATTCCCGAGGTCGACACAGTACGAAAATGTATCAATCCTCTTTTCCCCCTCCATCACCGATGTATAAAACCGCCCCGCACCAACTGTTTGCGTGCTTTTTTGGCCGCTGTTCTGCCAATCGTAATCCACCTTCAACCAGCCCCAGTAAGGGGGCGCGTCATTGGTCATAACAATGCGGGTGGCCTGGACGGGAGCAACAAGACACAGGGATAAAAAAGCGGCCATCCATAGGATCCATTTGCGCATGATCATCTCCCCTCAATTCGATTCTTAAGTGGCCCCTAAACGAGGTGACGATCATACTTAGCAATGGGTGTGCCATCATCTTAATATGAGTTTATTTATAATATTTTTAATATGTTATTGAATTGAGCGAACAAATCCTTTGGTCCTTAGGAAAGGGATTTAGACGAAATGCGAAAAAGTTTTCCTAGTCTCTTAGCCATCGGGCATTTAAATTACCGTCGCCTTTGGGGGACCGCCGCGACATAAAGTCATCATAAATGTCGCGCCTGGTGCCGATGCCCATGGAAGGAGCCTTCAGCGACAACCGCCATCACCTGGATATCGTGGTGGATGGAAATCGATGACGGTTTCCTTAACGAACTTGTCCTGGCATAACCCCGGTAGTTGCAAAAGTTTGAGGCCTCCCGTGCAAGGCCTCCCGGCGCACCGTGGTCGGCATGCGACCGCAAGCGCTTGATAAAGCTCGAGATGGATGCCTCGGTCTTGGCCGCCGGGTGAAAGGGGTCTGCGCTGCGTTCTGAAATGCGCCGCGCACCAAGGAGTGCCGGGCACATTGGCCGCAACCTTCTCTAAAAACAGGGAACCCATGCATCAAAACAATGGCCTTCATGCTAATCATAAATTGTTCAGGTTAAATGGCCGAGGACGAATCCACGCTTCACGGCCGAAGCACACACAATGACCATTTCAATTCGCCCTTGACAAGGCGGTCCCATCAGCCCTGCGCTGTCTGGCACGGGACCGAGGCGGTGAAAAAGCATTCCACCGATCGAAGGATTCGTCATTAGAATGGGGGGTCGATAAAGACAAGAACGGCGCCGCTTTTTCGTTTAACGCCTTTTTCCCAGCGGTAGGCCAATACCAGGCCATCCCGTTTCAGCCGGATCAGCCGGTCTTCCACCACATCCGGCAGCACGGCACCGGATTCGGAATGCAAACCTTTGCCAACGATGATGCGCAAGGTGAACAATCCGTCGGCGTGCGCGGCACGGATAAAATGATCCGCTCGCTGCTGGGCCTGTAGGGCTTTGAGGCCGTGCAGGTCCAACTGCCGCTGCGGTTGCGGGTAGCGTTGCAGCCGTTCCTTGAGCGTCAACTGGCGGACGGGGAAATGCCCATCGGTTTTTTTCTTGATCAGGGTGCGCGCATCGTGGTCGATGGACTGCTGGAAAGCCTCCACCAGATCGTTGTCCGCCGGAGACTTCTCCTCAGAAGCGGTCAAAAGACGACCCAGATCGTGGCAGTCATCCAGGACGGGGATCCCGTGCTTGTCAGTCCGCTGGCAATCGTCGGTGCGGTTTGCTTGAACCGTCGCAGGCTCACGGGCGGGACGATCGCCCGCTTCCGAGGCTTGCCAACGTTGCTGCCAATCATCGCCTGCGGTAAGCACCGGCAGACCGTGTCGATTGACCTGCGACCGACCGGCCGGTCCGCCTGAAGCGGACCGGGGGCGACGTTTCCGGCGGACCGGCGGCGGCGACTTTGGCGGCCGATCGTTTGCACGGGCATCGCGAGGCAACGCTTTGGGCGCCTGCTCCAGCATGCGGCGATCCAGGTCATCCCCTGGCCCGAAGACGGGGATACCGTTACGATCAAGGGAGGGGTGGGCGCTTGCATCGGAAGAAGTGGGGTCCGTTTCCGGCCCCCTGACATCCGAGGCGCTTTGGCCGGCAGCAATTGTCTTGGAGGCCGTTTTAGCCTTCGCCGGTTGTGGGGCTGTGGGGGGCGCTTCTGGTGGGGATAACAGGGTCGATTCGGATGCCGGCGGACGCCGCGCCTTCGGGCTCGTCGCCGGATGGCGGGCCTTCCGCCGGAACAGCAGACGTCGCCAGTCAATTGCCATCGTTCCCCCTGAGGTGTGAGCGGCGGCATGCTGGGCGGCTAGCGGCAGGTTCAATGCGCATCCACCGGCGGTCTTTCGACCCCCCGGGCGTCGAAAAAACGACCCGGGCATACCTCCCGGGGAAGGTGTGATCGCGGCGACAATGATCAATTGGCGCTAAGGTCATGTTCGATGCCACCGAAGCCGCCCATCCGAAATGGCAGTGGTCGGGGCGGCGGCAAAGGTTTTCCATCTTCTTACGGCGAAACCTTAGGGTTGTCAGAGGGCCTTTTCGATCCTGCGGTGAAGGGTCGGCTGGCGCCCATCGATCGCCGAAGAGGCTCCCATAGGCTCTTGCAAACAGGTCGTCGTAAGGCACCAAGGCGGCCGTCGGCCGTGCGGGAAAGCGTGACAGGCGCCTAAATAAAAAAATCCGGCAAGAGGTCGCCGACATCCATTTGCGGATCAACCTGATAGGGCCTCAAATCGGTAATGCCCTCCTCGTGCAGTACGTCATCATCAATGAAAAAATGACCACTACAGGTGCGACTTGGCCGGCACAATACAGCATAGGCCGCATCGGCCATGATGGCTGGCAGGCGACTATGGGCGATGGACGCATCGCCACCCAACAAATTCCGTACCGCCGCCGTAGCAATGGCCGTGCGGGGCCAAAGGGCGTTCACCGCAATGCCGTCCGCGCGAAATTCTTCGGCCATGCCCAGGACACACATGCTCATCCCATATTTGGCCATCGTATAGGCCACATGGGGTGCAAACCATCGCGCTTCCATGTTCAATGGCGGTGAGAGCATTAGAATGTGCGGATTGGCCGCCTTCTTGAGGTGGGGTAAACAGGCCTGGGAGCAGAGGAAGGTACCGCGGGTATTGATCTGGTGCATTAAATCGAAACGCTTCAGGCTGGTGTCCGGTGTATTGGTCAATTGAATGGCACTGGCATTGTTTACCAGTACGTCGATTCCCCCAAATCGTTCGACGGCTTGGGCCACGGCGTTGACCACCCGGCCTTCGTCGCGGATGTCCACCGCCAGCGGTAACGCCTCGCCGCCAGCGGTCTCGATTTCCTCGGCCGCCGAATAGATGGTTCCAGGCAATCGCTCATGCGGAACCTCAGTTTTGGCCACAACAACGATCCGGGCCCCGTCCCTGGCGGCGCGCAGGGCAATCGCTTTGCCGATCCCCCGGCTGGCGCCGGTGATGAACAACGTTTTGTTCTTGAGCGTTTCCATTCGACCTCCAGTCTGGGGGGCTAATGCCCGGGCCAACCACCGATTTTAAAAAAAGCGGCGTTCCGCCCAGTGCAGCCAGGCTGTATTCTACATCCTTTGCCCCCCATGTCAACGCGTGGAAAGATAAAGTCGGTCATTGGCCAACGTTTTCCTGATAGCCAAATTGTGTTATGTTTGTTTCCATTTGCAAGCGAATCATGTCAACTTCAAAGGGCGATTCATGGGACGGTGCCCGGGAGATACCCGTCATGCAAAGCTGGTTCCGAATCGGAATGTTGATCCTCATGATCATTGCTGCAGCGCCTCTGGAGGCCCAGGAGTGGATTTATTGTCCGGCCGCGGCCGAGGAACTGGAACGGCAGTGCCGTCAAAGCGAACAGACCATCACGGTCAACGAGGAGCGCATGAAAAAGGTTGGCGCCCAAATGCGGGATCACGCCATTATTCTTGCCCGCGTGAATCGGAAGCCCGGCGAAACGGTCCGCCACTACCGCTCCCGGGTCAAGCAGCAACAAGGGGTTGCAACCCCGACGACCAATCGGTGGCTGCCGGTGCTTGGCCGGTATTACGATCCGGATCGGCAGATCATGTATGTGGCCCTGGATCGCCGGGATTACTGGCAGTATGTTTGGGAAAGCCTGGCCCCGGATGAAGATTTTGCCCGCCGGACCTTCAGCGCGCGCGAGCGCATCAGCCAGCAATTCAAGCGAACCTATTTCACCAACCCGGGCGGCTGGCTGCCCCAGTGGCAGCAGGCAATGGATAGCGCCCGGCTGTTCCAGCAGCAATGTTGCCAGACCCCGTCGACCACGGAAATTGCACCACCTGCGGAGTAAACGTTCGCCACGGTGTCCGAAATCCAGGCTGAAAAGCACCCTTCGGCCGGTGGCTGAATCCCATGGCCGGGATGAGGTCCACCACCATCACCGCCGAAGGGTCTCGTTCCGATGAGGCTCTGGTCGGCATCCATGATTGCCCAGGTGGAAAACGGTATTAATATCTTTATTGATATAGTTTAACTTGACTGTTCAGTGGCCGATTTTCATCAACCGTATTGACTTCTTGTTGCCCGGAACCGCTCCTGATGGCATTTCTTGCGACTCAAAAAAGGCATTTCGTTCTACGTCTTATCCCTAAACTCGGCATGGCTTTGTTATTGGCCAGTGCCGTGGCCTGCGTGAGCAGCGGGGCGACATCCTACACCGGCCGTCTCGCCAAACCGGAAAGCAGGGTTGCGCTTTTTGCGGGTGATCCCCGTACGCTCAAATGGCAGACCAACGATCTGATCATCGATGGTTTGGTGGCTTGGGAGAAAAACCAATTGGACCTGGTCGGTGTTGTCCAGTTGCAGAGCCGTTTGAGGAACTATCCTGTTGTGGCCTTTTTGAACGTCAATGTCCATGCCCTGGATGGCGATGGCGTCATTCTGGGCACTTATCCACTGTGGCGTGCCGGGTACGCCAACGAACTTTTTTTTATCAATTGGTCCTTTGAACGGCACTTGATGGTTCCTGACAGTACCGCGGCGCTCACCTTCAGCTACCGCGGAAGAATGCAGGACGGCGGAAGACGAGGCCCATTGGGCGACCTGGGTGGGGACGGCATCGACTGGGAATTCTGGCATACCCCTTGACACCGGACATCAGGGAGCTTTTTCATCATGCGCATAGCGGCAGGCAACATCGGGTGGTTCCTATTGGGGCTGATTTGTTTGAGTTGGCAACCCGCGGCAGCTTCGCTCTATCAATGGACGGATGCCGACGGTGTGAGACATTTCTCCAATCGTCCCCCTCCGGATACGGTCGAGTCCAGTATTCTGACGGAAGAGATTCCTTACGACCCCGAAACCGATTCAAAGCGCCGCTTGCAGGAGGATGCGCTCTTGCAAGAGCGGGAAGCGGACGAAACACGACGGCGGCTTGAAGAGGCCGAACGCAAGGCCGAAGCGGCGCGCCGTCGCGCGGAAGCCGCCCAACGCAAGGCCGAGGCGCTCGAAAAAGACCTTCAGGAGCGGGAAGAAAACCGCTCCTATGGCGTCTACTACCCCAGACGTCACCCCGGCCACCGCCCTCCCGGCTGGCACCCACCCCACCAGCGCCCTCCGGGGCAGCGCCCACCCGCCTGGCGTCCCAAGCCCAAACCGCATGCCAAACCGCACCCCCATAGGGGTCAGCAGAAATCTCCTCCGCCCCAAGGTCAGCAGGCGCCCCGCGGCAATAACCGGTAAATTGGCCTTTTGGGCGGCGCACTGAGGACGCTTTGAACCCGGTCGGTTGGGTTGCTCCATCGTTTAGGCCCGCGGGTGTTTCACCCTTGACCTTGTGAAAACAGGGTAGATTAACGAGTAGCATCGCGCGTTACGCAGGGAACCGCAACATGGACAACCGGATAAGGCTGAAGGGCGCCCACAGGATCGATGGGGCAAAGTGCCATGCCCGCACGGTCAATGGTCTGCAAGACATCGCCATCCAGCCGGCAAAGCTGGGGGCATCATGGTGGGTAAAGGGTCAACCCGCGGATGGCGAGATGGACATGTCTTAAACGAATGCCCCCATGCCGATAATGCAATCGAATGCCGGCCCAGAACCAGCTTTAATCGAATTCGAAGTGGGCACGTCTGTTTTTCGCCCAGGCGTCTTCGCTGTCGCCAAGCGCCAGCGGCCGTTCCTCGCCGAAACTGAGGGTTCGGATACGGCTCTCGGCAACCCCCAGGTCCTGCATAAAGCGTTTGACACCTTCGGCGCGCCGTTCCCCCAGCGCCAGGTTATATTCAGTGGTCCCCCGGTTGTCGCAGTGGCCCTCGATTATAATGCTAAGATGGGTGTTGCGTGACATCCACTCGGCTTTGGCTTTCAAAATCGACTGAGCTTCCGCGCTGAGCGCCGAACTGTCGAAGGCGAAAAAAATATCCTGATTGATGAAAAGTTCGCGATTCATGACGACCCCGTCGGCGGTAACAATCTCGTCCACCGGCCCTTCGCCGCCTGCGCGCGCTGCGGACAAATCCTCTTCACGCATATCGTCCGTATCGCCTGCGACCCCGGCGCCGTCAGCACCGGCTCCCGGCCCGCTTAAAGCCGATCCGGAATCAATAATCTTTTTCTGGCAGCCAGCGGCCGCCAGGATCAACATAATGCCCATAACTGCTCCTATGACTACCCATCGTCTGCTCATCGTGTTTCCTTCGTTTGTCGGTTAGGGTTAGGGCGGCGGTGCGCTTCGTGCTACCGCCGGAGGTGTAACGAACATGGTGAACCGCCAAGGGCGTTGCGGCGGATGGCTCCGCCCGTGGATCTCGCCAAAAGGCATCGGCAACGACGCGCCGCCGCCGATCCTTGTGGTAATTGAACAAGCATCATAGGCCAGCCAAACGGTTTGATCAAGAGTGAACGACGGTGCGTTTGGTGCCCATCGCCTTCTGGGGAGCTATTGCACTTACCCGACCCGTTCTTACGTTGATACCATTACCAATCAAAAGCCTGGAATGATTCAAGGGGATCGGCCAATGCTCGAATATCTTGTCGTCACAACGATCGGCAGTGCCGTGTTTATCATCTTCATGCTCGTATTTTTGCGCAAAGACGATAGGGGCACGCGAGGTACCCGGTTGGCCGGCTGCAACCACCACCGGACAGGCCATACCTGCGACCGCTGTCGCGACCCTAAGGCAGTAGACATTCAACCGAAACCATCGGATAACAAACACGCCAATCTTTGACGTTTCGCTAGAGTTCGTGGTCGAAGATACGCTTAAAATCATCCGGAATCAGACATAGATAATCAAGCGTCTGACGACGGGTGGCATGATTAAAATATGACATCAATCGCGAAAGATCCGTTCCGAAGGTGGCAAATTGGTGATAGCCCCAAGTCTTGCGGAGCGAATTGGCGCCGTAATTACCCTTTAGTCCGACGGCATGACACCACGACTTGACCAGACGGTGGACGGATGAGGGAAGGAGTTTGTCTCCGCGCCGGCTGGGAAAAAGAAAGTTGACGGAGTCTTCAGGAGAACCTTTTTCGGCGCGGTATCGTTTAATGTTTTCCACCGCTGCGCAGCAGACACGGTTGAAACCTAAATTCAGACGACGACCGTTGCGCTTTTCATATACCACCATCGAATCTCCGGGCGAGAGGTGACCAACATCTTCGATGGTGAGATTGAGCAGATCGCTGATGTGTAGAGGCGTATTGATACCCAGAGTGAACAAGCCCAAATCTCTGGGACGATTGTTGAGCAGGTTTTTGATGCGCTTGATGTCAGCCTGGTAGCGGATGGGCTCCACCTTGATGCGCGCACCCTTGGATGGGCGGTTGCATGCCGTCATACGCGGGTGACATCACAGCTTTTAACGTGGAAAACTTTATTGGGGCGTTCGACCTTGACAGCCACTTTACCATTTTTGAATTCTTTGACCACAATTCCTTCCACGGCGCCAATCCAGAAAGCATCAACCGTGATTTTGACGCGTTTGCCCAAGTGAGATTCACTCTCCATTATGCACCTCAACTGTAGTAGATTGATAGGTTATACAAAAAGATAAGTAATTTTCATCATAAGTCAACCATTGTTCGCCAAGAATATAGGTTTGTCGTCTAAAAGATGGCCAAATTAGACCCATTTCCCAGGTGCTCCCATACCACGGGTCAGATCATGTGCACCGTATCAAATGTGGGCAATGGTTAAATGGGGCATGCACTTCTGGCCAGGGCCGCGGCCAATTGACATTTTTCCGCTTGCCCATTAGCTTGGCCTTAACTTAGAATGTCATTTGGTGAGTGACCGCAGGAGGGGTCGATCAGCCGCGTGATGCGCATCGTTTCAGACAGGGCGATCGAATGATGGAAAGGCTTCGAAAATTTATTGCCCCTGAAATTGTATTCGGGCTGGGCGCCCTTGACCTGGCCGGACGCTACGCCCGGAATTTGGGCGCAAACAATGTATTCCTGGTCTCTGACCCGGGTGTTGAAGGTGCCGGTTGGACCGACGCCGTGATTCGCAGTATCCAAGCAGCATCGCTAAAATTCGCGCTCTTCACCGAAATAAGTCCGAATCCGCGTGCCGAAGAAGTCATGCAGGGTGCGGATGAATATGCGCGTCAAGCCTGCGACGTCATCGTGGTCGTCGGTGGCGGCAGTGCCATGGATTGCGCCAAGGCCATCGGCATCGTCCATACCAACGGCCGCCATGTTCTCGAATTTGAGGGCGTCGACCGTGTCGATGTACCCGGACCACCGATCATCTGCATCCCCACGACGGCAGGAACATCTGCCGATCTCTCCCAGTTCGTCATCATCAGCAATCACTTCGAGAAGAGAAAAATTGCGATCATCAGCAAAAGCGTGGTGCCCGACGTCGCTCTGGTCGACCCGCAGCCAACCACCACGATGGATGCCTACCTGACCGCCTGTACGGGCATGGATGCCATGGTGCACGCGCTGGAAGCCCTGGTTTCCAATGCCGGCTCCGAGATGACCGACATGCATGCGCGCGAGGCCATCCAGCGTCTGTTCACCTATCTGCCCCAGGCCATCGATCGCCCCGGGGATTTGGCGATCCGCCGGCAGGTCATGTTCGGCAGCCTCTCCGCGGGACTGGCCTTTTCCAATGCCAGCCTGGGTGCCGTGCATGCCATGGCGCACAGTATTGGTGGCAGGTTTGACCTGCCTCACGGGGAATGCAACAGTCTACTGATCGAACACGTGATGCACTTTAACTGGCCGGCGGCAGGTGATCGCTACCGTGAACTGGGAACTATTTTTGGATTGGAATTGAACGGGTTGTCTTCCCGGGAAGCCTGCCAGAGAATTACCGGGGCCGTGAAACAGTTTAAACAACACATCGGCATCACCCGTTCTTTGAAATCGTGCGGTATCCAGCAGAAGGATATCGCCCCGCTGGCCCGCATGGCCGTCAAAGATCCTTGCATGGCCACCAACCCTCTCCCGCCAACCATCGGCGACATCGAGTCGGTCTATGACCAAGCCCTTTGATACTGAGCACAGCTACCAGCTCATCCGCCGGCGCATCATCGGTTTAGGGGATCGCACTGTTCGCAAGAGCTATTATCCCCAGCTTCGACAGCGGCTGGAAGAACTGGAGCGATTCCGATTTCTGCTCGACCAGGCCAGCGACATGATCTTCCTTTTCGATGCTGACAGCGGCTTTATCCAGGACGGCAACAAAAGCGCCACGACGATCACCGGATATCCGTTGGAAACCCTTAAAACCATGTCGGTGACGGAAGTCTTCCCCCAGGAGGGATTGTTTGCCGACTATCCTTTTCAATCTTCGGTCAAGACGGACGAGGCGCGCATCTCCGCTCCTTCCGTGACCTTCTGCCACAACCGACAGGGCCGGGCAACACCGGTGGAAATTTCGGTGGAAACAGCGCGTCTCAAGAACACCACGCTGGGCCTTATCGTGGCGCGGGACATCCAGGCGCGGCTACGGGCCGAGGAAGATCTCAGGCGCAGCGAACTGCGTTATCGGGCCCTGTTCGAGGATTCTCCGATCTCACTCTGGGAAGAGGATTTCAGCCGCTTGAAACGTCACCTCGAAGAGCTGAAATCGGAGGGCGTTCGCAATTTTGCCCGCTATTTCTCCGATCATCCCGCCCAGATCACGCGATGTATCCGCATGATCAGGATTGTCGATGTCAATCGATCGACCCTGGCGCTCTACGAAGCCGCCAGCAAGGAGGAGCTGCTCAACAATATCCACCGCATTCTGCCCCAGACGGCCCAGAACGTTCTGAAACAGGAACTTGTGGCCATGGCCCAGGAAGGCCGATTTGAAATCGAATGTATCAACCGGACCCTCAAGGGCAATGATCGTCACCTCCTGATCAAATCATCCATTCCTCCCGGATACGAGGACAGTTGGGAAAAGGTGTTTATCTCTGTTTACGATCTAACCGAACGCATCGAGGCGGAGAAGGAAAAGAAGACTTTGGGGCGACAATTGCGCCAGGCGCAGAAAATGGAAGCTGTGGGTACCCTAGCCGGAGGCATCGCGCATGATTTCAACAACATTCTCTCCGCCGTGATCGGCTTTACCGAAATGGCGATGGAAGACGCCCCGGCCAACTCCTTTCTTAACCACAACATGGAGCAGGTGCTTCAAGCCGGTCTACGGGCCAAAAACCTGGTCCAGCAAATTTTGGCCTTCAGCCGCCAGAGCGAACACGAAATGAAACCGGTGCAGCTTGGCCGCATCATCCGGGAAGCCTGCGAGCTGCTGCGCGCCTCACTGCCGACCACGATCGAAATCCAGACGGACATCCGTACCGATGCCTTTACCAGGGGCGATCCCACCCAGATGCATCAGGTACTGATGAACCTCTCGACCAATGCCGGCCACGCCATGCGCGATCGCGGTGGCCGGCTTTCCATCGTGCTTCGCGAGGCGCGTGCCGAAGAGATCCAGGAAAAACGGCTTCCAGGAATGAATGCCGAGGCCTATCTCCTGCTCATGGTGCAAGACACCGGTCACGGCATCCCCGGCAACATCCTCGATCGCATCTTCGACCCCTTTTTTACAACCAAAGAGCTTTCCGAGGGCACCGGCATGGGGCTCTCGGTGGCCCACGGGATCATTAAGAGCCACGGCGGGTTGATTGACGTCGAAAGCCAGCCCGGCCGGGGAACGACGTTCCGTATTTTGCTGCCCCAAATCGTGCGCCATGAAAAAGACGACGACCAGGTCGCCGCCCCCATGCCATCGGGAAGCGAGCGCGTCCTTTTCGTGGACGACGAAACCATGCTGGTGGACATGAGCCAGCAAATCCTGGAGCGACTAGGGTATCAAGTGACCGCCTGCACCAACAGCATCGAAGCCCTGCAACACTTTCAGAACGATCCTTCCGCCTTCGACCTGCTGATTACCGACATGACCATGCCGCAAATGACCGGCAAGGAGTTGGCCACCGAGATATTGAAGACCAAGCCGGGCCTGCCCATCATCCTATGCACCGGGTTCAGTGAAACCATTACCGAAGAAGCCGCCAAGCGTATCGGCATCCAAGCCTATATAATGAAACCCATCGTCATAAGTGATCTCGCCCTCACCATGCGCAGGGTCCTCGACGAAGCCTCTTGACGCTGTCTAGCGCCCGGCCGAACTGAACACCCGGCGGATAGGCGCCATGTGCCACCGGCCCAATCAGGGCCGATGGCGGATCACCTTGGCGGCCCTTAAATGAGGGCCCCAAGCCCCGTTGCGCTTATCCCCTTCAAACAGGCTTCGCACCACCTAAAGGCGGAGCGCTAAAACGCCAGAAAAGCGTCCGTTGAAAGGAGACGACCCATGGGACACTTTGACCCCGAGGAGGCCATTGCCCGCGTTCGGAGAGAATTCGGCGAACACGGTGGCGTATGCCCGTCCATTTCCCGTTCGTCCACCTTTACGGTTATGGTCCCCGAAACCATGCCGGAAATATTCAAGGGCATACGGGGTCCCGAACAGGGCGGATGCTATCTCTACAGCCGGCATTTCAACCCGACCGTCGATGTTCTGGCCCGTTATCTGGCCGCCATGGAAGATACCGAATATGCCATCTGCACGGCCAGCGGCATGGCCGCCATTGCCTGCAGTCTGTTGCAACTCTGCCGCCAGGGAGATCACATTGTTGCCAGCCGCACCATATACGGCGGCACCCATGCCCTGCTGGCCGACCTCCTGCCCGACTGGGGCATCCAGGTCACGTTTGTAGACGCCGAGCGCGTGGAAGCCTTCCAGGACGCGACCCGTCCCGAAACCCGGGTATGGTACACGGAAACCATGGGCAACCCGACCCTGGTGGTGGCGGATGTTCCGGAGCTGGCCCGCCGGGCGCATGCCCGGGAGATCGTGCTCATGGTGGACAACACCTTCACCCCCATGGTCGTTTCACCAGCGGTTTTGGGGGCCGACATCGTCGTCTATTCCATGACCAAATTTATTAACGGCGCCAGCGACCTGCTGGCCGGTGCCATATGCGCCAAGCGGGATTTTATCCATCAACTCATGGACCTGCATACCGGTCGCGCCATGCTCTTGGGACCCACCATGGACGCGCGGGCCGCCTTCGACATCATCCAGCGTATTCCCCACCTGGCCGTGCGCATGCGCGAACATGGACGCCGGGCCATGGCCGTGGCGGAAACGTTGCGCGGTTGGGGGGTTGCGGTGACTTACCCCGGTCTGACGTCTTTTGCCCAGCACAATAGGGCGCAGGCCATCATCAATCCGGACTATGGTTTCGGGGGTATGCTGACGATCGACTGCGGCACACAGAAGAGGGCCGAGGCCCTGATGGACCGCTTGCAGAATAGGGAGCGTTTTGGCTTCATGGCCGTCTCGTTGGGATATTTCGACACGCTCATGTCCTGTTCCGGCTCATCGACCTCCTCGGAAATCGACACCGAAGAACAACGCGCCATGGGCTTATCTCCCGGATTGTTGCGTATGTCTATCGGGATAACCGGCAGTCTGGAAGAACGGCTGAAACAACTGCAACGGGCACTGCAGGCCTGCGGTATCATCGCCGCCTAAAGGGCGGGGCCACGGGGCAAGTGGGCCTGCGCACTTTTGCCTTTGAATGGGGATAAGCGCGAGGATCGCCGGGGGGCCTTGGCGGCAAGCGGCGGCCAAACGCGAAGAGAGATCTGTGAGAGCACCGCAAAACGCGGCCAACCAAAAGGCATCGGCGATCACATGCCGTCGCAACGGCGCACCGGATCATTTAGGAAAGATCTTGCCCGGCGTCGATGGAGGGCCGTGCGAGATCGGCCAGGACCGACGATATCATGGCATAGGACTCCCGCGTGGCGCCGAAACGGATCGGGCCGACACGACCGGAGCGAATGGCCAAAGACGGCGCTGCGTCCGCATCCACTGTCTTTTGATCACCATGGAACAGGTTTAATTGATCCATACCAGGCCCCCTGAATCCTGCCTGCCGATTGCGCCTGCCGTGGGTCCGCATGCGCCGCGGCGAACATAACCTTGCTCTACCCCAGCACACTCAGGGATGCAAGATCGCAATGTGGTCTTGGCCGGCCGCCGCGCGTCAATCGCCTGACGGTGGCGGGTTGTGCCCCGGCCGGACACGGTTGCTGACCGGGTGCCGCCATCCAGCATTTATCCCTATAACCTATTGAAAAACATATTATATTGTTTTCACCGCTTGATTTTAAAGCCCTTCTGAAACCCCGCGCGTAATTTACCGGCACGCCTCTTGCTGTCTACTTGATGCCCAAAGGCAAGCACGCATTTCAGCAACCAATGGATAAAGGACGTTTACAAGGCCATGACCGTCAAAATCAATTGTGAGGAAACCAATCTGGAAATTCTGGCCCGAATCGCCAAAGCCGCTGCCCGCAAGTATGATTGTTCGCTGACCATCGACTTCCAGAACGGCGAACGACGCATCGAATTTATCGGCAGCAGCAAGTGCAAGGCCCAGATTGCAGACACCGTGGAAAATTATTTCAAAGCCACCGCGGATAGCGAGGCGAGCGACGACCCCCGCGGGAACGACAATCCGCAGAGCTGATGTTTTTCGGCGCTGGGGCAAACGCAACGCGGCGGGATTAACGGGGGCTGGGCGAGGTAAGGCCGTTTTCCTCGCAAACCGGACCTTTTGTGATCCAAGCCGCCCCATGCCGCTCATTGCCATGCCCGTTCAAGGGCTTATATTGTAGTCGGTTCTTGATCTCTACTAGCGACACCGCGCTTCCACGACGCCATCTGACCTGAGCTTTCACATTCGAGCTGCCTCTCATCCGTATCGACGAAGTGATCGAAATAAAGACACCGGACCCAAAGGGGTCAAAAAGGCTTTCGGGAGGACACCATGGCGACAGCATCCCCTCAGACGTTGCACCACCACCTCGAAGAATTCCTGGCCGGGCGGCGACGGTTTGAAAATGCATTCCAGGCGGTGGCGCGCATGATCCTGGACAACGACATCCAGAAGGTGGTCGTCAACGGCAAAACCACCTACGATTTTGGCATATTTCGCACCGGCGCCAAACCCGTCATCGGCATGTACGATGAAATCAACAGCTTCGTTTCCTATGTCAAGGACGCGGCCGAAGGAGGGTCTTCCAAGGAGATGGCCTACGTTCTGGTTGGAGAACCGGGCAACGGGAAAACCTATTTCGTGGATTATCTCTGCGAACAATACCGGCGCTTTTTGAGCCACCCTGTCAACCAGCGTTTTACCTTCCGTTTCAACCATCTCGATCGTATCGGCACCTACGGGAAAATTTCATCCGTGGAATCGCAGACCTACGAAGACCCCATGGTGCTGGCCATGAACCTGGCGGAAACCCCGGAGGCCAGTCGGGAAGCCATGCAAGATCTTTTCGCCGTCCCGCCCGCCCTGATGGATACGATTTATACCAACTATCGGCCGCTGGGCGCCTGCAGCGAATATATTCTGAACGATATCCGCCGCATGTGCGAAGGCAATCTGGAAAAGATGCTCGATCATATCGAAATACTGCCCATCCCCATGTCGGAAAGTCTGGGAACCCTTACCGGGAAGTACCCGGCCAAAGATAAGATAACCTCCTCCGCCGTGGATCTGCTCGGCGAGGAATCGATCCAGCGCCTGTTGCACATCAGCGATACCAGCAACCCTTATCGTTTCGACCTGCGGCGGGGCGCGCTGGCCCGGGTGGCCGGCGGGGGCGTTCATTTCTGTGATGAGTTGTTTAAAAACAAAAAAGACCTTATCCAGGTTTATTTAGGGGTCATCCAGAATCGCAGCATCGAAATCGACGGTTTCAAATGGCCTATCGATTCCCTGATCATCGCCACCAGCAACAATTCCGAATTCAATCGTTTTTTGGCCGAGAAGGAAGAGGCCCCCATCGTAGATCGCTGCCGCATTACCTATGTATCCCACAACACCAATTACAAGCTTCAAAACAATCTTACCCGTTACGCCATCGGCAGCGGCGCCCGCACGACCCTGAACCGGGAAGAACTGCACCAAGACCCCAACCTCAATTATGCCGCCTCGGTCACGGCGGTATTATCGCGGCTTCCCAAGTCGGAAAAACTGACCCCTGTGGAAACCATGAAGCTGGCCGCCGGTGAAATCGCCGGCGAGAAAAGCATCAAAACCCTATCGGAGGTTATCGACACCTTGAATCAGGAACCGGACATCACCCGACGTTTCGGTCAGAAAGGTCTGGGACAGCGCAATCTCGGCAGGGCGATTCAGCTCCAGATCGAGAGTTCGGAGACCAACGAGGGGCGATGCATGTTCGCCTACGATATATTCCGGGCCATTGAGCGTATCGTGCTGGACTACGTTTCGGAAGCCAATGACAGGGGCAAATACCTCGATGATCTTAAGATTGCCAAAGGGCTCTATCGGGAACGGATTATGACCGAAATGTTCAATGCCTACATGGACGAGCCCCACGCGATCCGCAAAGACGTCATGAACTATGTCAATATGATTATCGGGATCGATGCCGAAAATCTCGGTCCTGACAGGATGTGGAAATACAAAGATCCTCAGACCGGGGAATTGAAAGCCATGAAGATCGACGAGCGCTATATCAACAGTGTGGAAGAGCGCCTGGGGCTTAAGACCGAAGAACAAGGAGAGTCTTTCCGTACGTCCATCCGCAAGATTTACGGCCAGAAAATATCTGTGCAGCCCGACTACGACTTCATGGATAATCTCGAATTGGTCAAAGCGGTCACCGATGTGCGCCTGAAATCCGATATTGCCGGGGCCGGCAGTCTGGTGGGGGCGCTTGCCAACCGTACCAACGAAGAGAATCAGAAACTTTACGACCGTATGATCGATACCATGTTGAACAAGCTGAACTATTGTCGGACCTGCGCTCAGAAGACGATTGAATATTTCTGCACCCAGGAAGACGAAAATTAACCCCTACCGAATCGGGCGCAATCTGGAACCCGTTGAGGGAAACGAGACGCCATGGCCCCCGAAAAAAAACCAACGCCTGCCGCCAGCGCAGAGGCTGCCGACCAACCCTCGGCAAACCTCCGGCGTGAAATAGATGACCGGCGGGATCATTTCATCCGGGAGACGACCGTGGGGCCCGGTCAAGGGCACTCTCAGACCGGAGAGATCTACGATCGCGATGACTTCGCCGTGCTCCAGGCCATGCCACCACCCTCGGTGACCGCAACCACCCGTTTGCAGTCTCTGGATGAACTCCTGGCCCGCGACCGCCAGCGTGAAAAGGATGGCTTTCCCCGCAAAATACGCGTGGGGCGGATGATCAAACCGGGCCTGCAGGGCAACGATAAGGTCGTTGTCGTGCCCACGACGGTCGAGGAAAAATTCATTCACGACACATCGGACCACCCGCCCCAGGAAAGCCCGCCCTCCGGCGGTGCCGGCGAGGGCGACCCCGGTGATGTGATTGGAGAGCAGCCGGTGCGGCCGGCCGGCAGCGGGGCCGGCTCCGGCCCGGGCCAGGGAGAAGGCGGCGCCCATGAGGTGGAATCCAGTGCCTATGATCTGGGCCGCGTCCTGACCGAACAGTTCGCCCTGCCCAATCTCAAGCATAAAGGTAAAAAGCGCTCG